>JBQELM010000073.1:0-7988 GCA_052103915.1 Mycetocola sp.
CCGCTCACCTCCAGGCGGCGGGGGCCGGAGGGGTGGACTCCGACACCTGGACACACGGATCAAGCGAGCAACGCCAGCGCTGGTTCACCGCGGGGCTGACCAGCGGCGTCGGAGCCTGCGACACCTTTGCGGTGGCAACGCCATAGTCGACGACGCCGGTTATGCCTTCGATGCATGAACGGGTGCCGGAGCTGACCGCCGGATGTGGGTAACCGTTGCGGCTAGCCGTGCACCGCTGCCAGCAGTGACATCTGCACGGCCGTCCCGGCCAGGATGCTGAGCGCCGCGTTGCCGCGCCAGAGGTGAAGAGCAACGGTCACACACAGCGACGCGGCCGTGACCGTTCCGTCGCCGATCGAGCTGAGCTCAAGGCCCCTGACGCTGTACATCACCAGGATCAGCATGATGCCAAGGGGCAGGTGTTCCGAGAGGTAGGCAACCGCCGGCATCGCGCGCAGGCGCCCCACCACCAGGAACGGTGTGGCGCGCAGCGTCCAGGTGATTCCAGCGGAGATGAGGGTTGCCGCGATCAGGTAACCGGTATCAGGCACGGTGCTCTCCCTGTGTTGTCCCGTTTCCGGTCGCGTCGTTTCCGACTCCCGCGGCTCCGGTTTCGGTCGCGTCGTCGTGTGTTCCACGACCCCGGCGGACCCGGAGGCGATGAAAACCAAATCGTGCCAGAGTGGCGGCCGTGAACAGGCTGATCCCGCCAAGCAGCATGTTCTCCGGCATGGCGAGACTGGCACCGGCACCCGAGAGCAGCGCGATGATGGGCGTGGGGATGTCGCGAGTGGCGCGGAAAGCGTCAATGGTGAGAACGGTGAACAGCGCGGTCAGGGCAAAACTCACGCCGGGGATCTGCACGTTCAGCGCTGACCCGATCAGCGCGCCGACGGTGGCGCCACCCACCCACAGCACATGCAGGATGATCTGAATCCAGATGATTCGCGCGCTGCTCAGACTCGCCTTGATGGCGCCGGTGGTGATGGCGTACGCCTCGTCGGTCATGGCGAAGGTGCTGTACGCGCGGGCTCCGCGCCCGCGCACCTTCTCCAGCGGGAAGGACAGCGAGTAAAAGACGTGCCGTGAGTTCACCAGAAGACTGGTCACCGCAATCTGCGACAGCGGCGCCATGACCGAGACAAGGCCAACCAACAGGAACTCGAGGGAGCCCGCGTAGACAACGCTGGCGAACACTGTTGCCCACCACCAGTCGAGACCACTCTGCGTGACAAGGACACCAAAAGCCAGACCAATCGGAACCATGGCAAGCCCGGCACCACGGGCATCCGTGACGGCGTCCCTGAAGGGGTGTGACGCTCCGCCGACGGTTGCCCTGATCGGGGCCGGAACCTCAATGGAGGCCGTAGCGGGCGAATCAGCAGACATGATGAAATAGTAGGAAAAGATCGGAGCAATGTGGTGACGTCATCGGAGACTAAAAGCGATAGTTCGCGCACTAATCTGACACTCGATGCCATTGATCACAGCATTTTGTTGCTTTTGGCCCAGGACGGTCGGATGTCCAACGTTGAGTTGGCCAAACGGGTGGGGCTGACCCCGCCACCCTGCCTACGGCGCGTTCGACGTTTAGAGGAGGCCGGCGTCATCTCCGGCTACACGGCGACGGTGAACTGGGCGGCAACCGGTCGTGGTTTTGAAGTCATGGTTGCCGTGGACATCGGCATGAACGACAGGGCAACCATGGAGGAGTTTGAGCGCGCCGTTGTTGAGATGGATGAGGTCATCGAGATGCGCCGCATGTTCGGCCGCCCCGACTACTACATTCGGGTGGCGCTGGCCGACGGCGAGGCATACGACCGGTTCCTGACCGATCGCCTGTCACGCCTGTCTGCCATCACGCGGATTGATTCGCACCTGACCATGAACCCGCTCAAACAGAACGGGATCGTTCCGAGCTAGCGAGCGAGGGCCCCTGCCTCGCCGGCGCCGTTGCGATGATGTCGGCGGCGCACAGCGCCCAACGGTGATTGGATGGAGGCATGACCGTTGTTGCCCTCCTGAACTCCGCAGAGCACAGTGCCGACCTCGCCCGCTTTGTGGTCGACTCCCCCAGCTCCTATCACGCCGCCCACACCGCCGCAGCGCGCTTGACCGCCGCCGGTTTCACGCCGCTGGCCGAGGTGGACGAGTGGCCGGAACAGCCGGGTGACTACTACGTCATCCGAGACGGAGCCATCATCGCCTGGCGACTGCCCGAGTCAGCCACCGCAACCACGCCGTTCCGGATTCTGGGTGCCCACACCGACTCACCCGGTTTTAAGCTCAAAACCTCGCCAACGCTGAGCCGCTCCGGCTGGGCGCAGGCCGGGGTCGAAATCTACGGCGGCCCCCTGCTCAACTCGTGGCTTGACCGCGAGCTCGAGTTCGCCGGTCGGCTGGTCACGCGGGACGGTGCCGAGCACCTGGTCAGAACGGGACCGCTGCTGCGCATCCCGCAGCTGGCGATCCACCTGGACCGTGAGGTCAATTCGGGCCTCACCCTTGACCGCCAAAAGCACACCACACCGGTGTACGGCGTGGGCGACGCCGGAGACATCCTGCAGATCCTTGCCGACCAGGCCGGGGTGGACGTTGAGGACATCGACGGCTACGACATCCTGACCGCCGATACCCAGGAACCGCGCCGTTTTGGCCACAACAACCAGTTCTTCGCCTCGGGACGACTCGACAACCTCAGCGCTGTTCACGCTGGACTGTCCGCACTGCTGGCGGCGCCAACCTCCGACCAGCACATCAGCGTTTTTGCCGCTTTTGACCACGAGGAACTCGGCTCGGAGTCCCGCTCCGGAGCCTCGGGGCCATTCCTGGCGGACATCCTGAGCCGGATCACCCAGGGCCTGGGCGGGAGCGCTCGTGACGAGGCCAGGGCACTGGCCGGATCGTGGTGTCTGTCCGCTGATGCCGGTCACGCGGTGCACCCCAACTACCCCGAGCGCCATGACCCGGCCAACCAGCCGATTCTTGGCGGAGGACCACTGCTGAAGCTCAACGCCAACCAGCGCTACGCCAGCGACGCCCACGGTTCAGCCCTGTGGGCTGGGCTCTGCCGCAGCGCCGGGATCAGCTCACAGAACTTCGTGTCAAACAACACCGTCCCCTGTGGATCAACGATCGGACCGCTCACCGCCACGCGTCTGGGTATCAGGACAGTTGATGTTGGTGTTCCGCTGCTGTCGATGCACTCCGCGCGCGAGCTGTGCCACATCGACGACCCGGCCGCCCTGACCGCCGCGGTCGCCGCCTTCTACAGCGGGAGCTGATGATGCGGGTCTGATCCGGCCGATCAGAGCGCACCCACCAGCAGAACAGACTGATGCCCGGCGCCCCTGAGGGAGCCGGGCATCAGTCTGTTCCGAAGTGTGTGGTGGCCTAGCCGCAGAGGTTGGCGTCTGCGGTGGTCGACTCGGCCTGAACGGCTTCCTTGGACGCGACCGGCTTGGTGATGGATTCAAGGTCATCACCAATAACCAGCGTCACACCAACGGTGTTGGCATCAACAACGGGCGTCAGGTCATAGCCGAGCTTGGTGGCCATGGCCTCGGCCGTCGCCTTCGCCTCCGCTGTGTCAGCGATCAGCAGCTGGGACTTTTCGGTCAGGGCCGCGTCACCAACGCCACCGCCCACAAAGCCGGCGTTGGTCACGGTGGTGGCCGTGGCCGTTGCCAGTCCCTGGGTCAGGGTTCCGTTCAGGACAAGGACGGGTGTGGTTGTGGCGACACTTGGCTCATCACTGGGGCTCGCGGACTCGCTGGGGGCAGCGGTCTCACCGTCGGCCGTACTTGCGTCGTCGGCGTGTGAGATGACAAGGGGAGCGTCAGCGGCGATGTTTCCGAAGATGGTCTGCGCTGCTTCCGTGGGGATGACACGGTTCGGGTCGGTGGGCGCGGCGGCGGTTGGCATGGCAACAAAGGTGATGTTGGAGTTGTCGACGGAGGCGACACGGGCGGCCAGCGCGCTGAGGTTACCAATCGAACCCAGACCACTGTCAACGGTCAGCGACTTGGTGATGGCGTCAAGTAGGTTCACCAGGCGGTCGGGGCGGGTCAGGACCTCTGAGCTGGTGACCTTCTGCATGAGGGCGGCCATGACCTTCTGCTGGTTACCGAGACGGGCGATGTCACTTCCATCACCAACAGCGTGCCGGGTCCTGGCCAGCGACAGCGCCTGCTCGCCGTCAAGAATCTGGTCACCCGCGGGCAGATCAAGGCCGGCAAAACGGTCCTGCATCGGCTCAGGCAGGCAGACGGGGAGCCCGTCGATGGCCTCAACCATGGTCTTAAAGCCGACAAAGTCGATGGAGATGAAGTGCTCGATGTTCACGCCGGTCAGGTCCTGAACCGCGGCGACGGAGCAGCCTTCCCCGTACATCAGTGCGGAGTTGATCATTCCGTATCCACCGGCAAACGAACCCGAACCGTTGTCCTCGCAGGCGGGGAGCTGGGTGAGCGTGTCACGGGGGATCTGGAGCACGTCGATCCGGGCATCGTCCTTGGCGATGTGCACAAGCATGAGTGCGTCACTGCGGCGCCCGCCGTCATCGTCACCGTAGGCGGCGTTGTCCGCGTCGCGGCTGTCTGAGCCAATGACAAGGATGTCGAGGGCATCGTGCGACTGCTTGTCTGCGACCTCCTGCGGCAGCGCCGTTCCGGCCGTCAGCGGTGCGGTCTGCAGATTGCCCTGCAACCTGAGGGCAACAGCACCAACGCCAACGCCAAGCGCGAGCACAAGACCGCCGGCCGTCCAGGCGACAACACGAGGCCAGAGCCGACGCTTGCGGGCGTGCCGGGCACCGCCGGAGTGGCGTTGAGTACGGGGCACGGGTCTCACTTTCATCGGAGCGGGGGGAAGCACCTGAGATGGGGCAATCGGAAAGATTGTGCTCGTTTGGCGTGGGAAAGACCTGAGGGTGAAATCTGCCGACGCTCAGAATCTTAGGCTGATCACGCCGTTCTCCGCGACGCTGAGGGCAACGTCACGGTAGTTATCCAGGCGGGGAAGACCCTCGGACGGGGGGCCGCCGGCGGTGCCAATCGCTATCGCTCGCATGCCGGCGGCGTGGGCTGCGGCCAGACCGGCGGGGGCGTCCTCAGCCACGATGGCGTCCGCGGGGCTGACGCCAAGCCGGGAGGCCGCGGCCAGGTAACCCTCCGGGTCAGGCTTTCCCCGCGACACCGACTCGGCCGTGATGACAACCGGCGGAATGGGCAGACCGGCCGCCTCCATCCGGGCATGGAACAGCGCCTCGTGCGCACTTGTCACCATGGCAACACCGGTGGGCGGCAGGGCCTCAAGGAGCTCACGTGCGCCGGGCAGGGCAACAACACCGTCCAGTTCTGTCTGCTCCCTGATCGCCAGGTCGGCCGCAATGGCCGCGTGATCCAGGTCGGCGGGGAGGAAGCGTTGGATTGAGTCGATGGCCCTGACGCCGTGGATGTGCGGAAGCACGGTGTCGGGGTTGATGCCGTACTCGTGGCAGATGTCCGTCCACAACCGGTCAACCACCCGGGTGGAGTCGAGCACGGTGCCGTCCATGTCAAACAGGAGGGCGCGGGCCTGCAGCAGAGTCACTTGGTGTCACCAGCGTCAGTGCTGTCGGTGGTGCCGTCAGCAGTGCCGGCACCAACGGCAACCGCCGCATCGATGGCGCTGATCACGGCGGGGTCGTCCGGAAGGGTCTTGGGCCGGAACCGGCTGACGTGCCCGTTGCGGTCGATGACAAACTTCTCAAAGTTCCAGCTCACCCGACCGGTTTTGCCCTTCTCGTCCGGAACCTGGGTTAGCTCTGCGTACAGCGGGTGCTTGTTCCGCCCGTTGACCTTGGTCTTCTCCATCAGGGGGAAGGACACCCCGTAGGTGGTTGAGCAGAACTCCTGGATCTTCTCCGCCGACCCCGGCTCCTGCCCGGCGAACTGGTTGCAGGGGAAACCAACAACCCGGAGGCCACGGTCAGCGTACTCACGCTGCAGGCGCTCCAGAGTCTCGTACTGCGGGGTCAGCCCACACTTGGAGGCAACGTTCACAACAAGCACGGGACCGTCGGACAGCTCGCCGAGGGTTGTGGTGGTGCCGTCGATGGTGGTCAGGGGAATATCAAAGAGGGTCACGGGTGAAGTCTACGCGCGGGATGATGAGTGGTCTCGGTGCGGCAGTCCACACGGCATCGATACGATGGTCCCCATGCAAAAAGTGAGTATGGCCGACGCCCTGACCCGTGTGAAGGCCATCGCCGACTCCCCCGTTGTGGCCCGTGTGGCCGAGGCATTTGAGTCGGCGGGGTATGAACTGTCCCTGGTCGGCGGTCCCGTCCGTGACGCCATCCTTGGCCGAAGCGTGCACGACCTTGACTTCACCACCAACGCCAGGCCAGACCAGATCATCGCGATCCTCGCCCCGATCAGCGAAACGCACTGGGACATTGGCCGCGAGTTCGGCACCATCGGCGCGCGCGTCCGGGTGGGTGCCGCCGTGGACACGGTCGAAATCACGACCTACCGGGCCGACAGTTACGACGGCGTCACCCGCAAACCCGTTGTGGCCTTTGGCGACAGCCTGGAGGGTGACCTCAAGCGCCGCGACTTCACGGTCAACGCCATGGCAATCAGACTGCCGCAGGTGGAGTTGGTTGACCCGACCGGTGGCATCGAGGACCTGCTGCTTGGGACCCTGCGCACCCCGATCGAGCCGGAGATCAGTTTCGGCGACGACCCGCTGCGCATGCTCCGGGCAGTGCGTTTTGCCTCGCAGCTGGGCTTTGAGGTGGAACAGGGCACCGTTGACGCCATCAGCGACCGCGCCTCAAGCCTGGAGATCATCAGCGCCGAGCGCATCCAGGACGAACTCAACAAACTGCTCAGCACCGACGCCCCCCGCTCCGGACTTCGCCTCATGGTGAGCACCGGACTGGCCGAATACGTGCTGCCCGAAATCCCCGCACTCCGGCTTGAGGTGGACGAACACCACCACCACAAGGACGTGTACGAGCATTCGCTCACCGTGCTTGACCAGGCCATCGACTACGAGCACTCCCGTCACCCCGGAAGCGAACCGGATGTGGTGCTGCGCCTTGCCGCCCTGCTGCACGACATCGGCAAGCCGGCGACGCGTCGCCTGGAGCCGGGCGGAGCCGTCACCTTCTACCACCACGATGTGGTCGGGGCGAAGCTGGCCAAAAAGCGGCTACTCGCGTTGAAGTACGACAAGCAGACCATCAGCAGCGTGTACCGGCTGATTGAGCTGCACCTGCGTTTCTTTGGCTACACCGAGGCCGCGTGGAGCGACTCGGCGGTCCGCCGTTACGTGCGAGACGCGGGTGACGAGCTGGAGCGACTGCACATTCTGGTGCGGGCCGACGTCACCACCAGGAACAGGCGCAAGGCTGACCGTCTCGGTTTTGCCTACGACGACCTCGAAAACCGCATCACCGAACTGGCCGAGCAGGAGGAGCTGAACGCCGTTCGGCCTGACCTGGACGGCAACCGCATCCAGGAGATCCTCGGCATTGCTCCCGGCCGTGAGGTGGGAGAGGCCTACCGGTGGCTGCTTGAGCTGCGCCTTGACGAGGGACCGCTCGGCGAGGACGAGGCCACGAGGCGGCTGCTCGCCTGGTGGGCTGAGCGATCGGCCGAGTAGTCGGAATATCCGACCGCCCACCACACGTTGGGGTCAGAGTGCCAGCCGTGTGACGGTAGATGACGCTCGTATTTCACTCTGTGACGGCGCACGCGCAAACTAGGTCGCGGCATACCCTGCCACGTCCCTGAACGAGGATGGTGAACAGTGACGGTCGAGAGCCCCCCAGCATCACGATCGAGTACCCCCGAACCGAGCAGCAGCACGCGCTCGGCCGCGGCGGGTCGTCGGCGCGCTCGCCGGAGGATCCCCATCGGCTGGATCATCCCGGTCGCCGTGCTGGTGCTGTGGTTTGCCGCGTACAGCCTGGAGTGGATCAACCCCGTTCTGTTCTC
>JBQELM010000074.1:0-7896 GCA_052103915.1 Mycetocola sp.
GGCTGGCGACGGCAAAAAGCGCTCGGACCTCACTGGCCGCCAAGCCTGACGTGCGTTCTGCGTAGTTTGAATACCACGGGTCCAAGTTGTTTCCCGTGGATGCCTGTGAGCCCTGATCTGTCACTGTTCCACCGTTCTTGCGTCGTTTCTCCATGCTACTCACCCGGGAAGGCTGTCCCAACCGCGGGCGGTGCCTGAACCAATCCGGTCGCCGGATTGTGATGTGGGGTTACTGCTGTTGGATACACAAAACGGGCCGCCCCTGAGGGCGGCCCGTTCCACGTGAAACATTTAGCCGATGTAGGCGGCGAGGTCAGCCTCAAGAGCTGCCTTCGGCTTTGCACCGATGATCGACTGCACTACCTCGCCACTCTTGAAGACCTTGAGCGCGGGGATCGAGGTGATCTGGTACTGCGCGGCGAGCTGCGGGTTCTCGTCGACGTTGACCTTCACGACCTCAATCTTGTCGCTGTGCTCGTCAGCAATCTGGTCAAGGATCGGCGAGACCATGCGGCAGGGGCCGCACCACTCGGCCCAGAAGTCGACAACGATCGGCTTGCTGGCCTCGATGACCTCGGACTGGAAGTTCTGGGTGGTGACATCACGGGTGGACATAGTGGCTCCTTTGGAATTCTTGTAGTGGTTTAGGCCTGCACGCGGGCGAGTCGTGACTCTTCACCCGCACGCTCAGCGAGGTAGTGTTCGGCGTCGAGTGCAGCAACGGTTCCGCTTGCTGCAGCCGTGACCGCCTGGCGGTAGGTGGGATCAATGACATCTCCAGCGGCAAAAACGCCACGCTGTGACGTCTTGGATGTACGACCATCAACCGCGATTGTTCCCTCGGCGGTCAGATCAAGCTTGCCGTGGACCAGGTGGGTACGGGGGTCGTTGCCGATCGCGACAAACAGGCCACCGATGGGCAGCTCAGACTCGGTTCCGTCAACCGTGTTCCGGAGGGTCAAGCCATCAACAGCCGCCTCACCTGAAATACCAACAACCTCGCTGTTCCAGATGAACTCGATCTTGTCGTTGTTGAAGGCCCGCTCCTGCATGATCTTTGATGCCCGCAGGGTGTCACGCCGGTGAATGACGTAAACCTTGTCGGCAAAGCGGGTGAGGAACGTGGCTTCCTCCATGGCAGAGTCCCCACCGCCGACAACGGCGATTGTCTTGCCCTTAAAGAAGAAACCATCGCAGGTGGCGCACCAGCTGACACCACGGCCGGAGAGCCGCTCTTCGTCCTCAATGCCAATCTTGCGGTAGGCAGACCCGGTGGCAACGATGACCGTCGCAGCCTCAAAGTCACCGGAGTAGGAGGTCTTCACGGTCTTCACATCACCGTCAAGGCTGACCTCTGTGACGTCATCGAGGATGACCTCGGTGCCAAAGCGCTTGGCCTGCTCCTCAAGCTTCATCATGAGCTCAGGGCCCTGAATGCCCTCGGGGAAGCCGGGGAAGTTCTCAACCTCTGTGGTGTTCATGAGCTCACCACCGGCTTCAACGCTCGACGCAATCAGCACGGGTTCAAGCTTGGCTCGTGCCGCGTAAATTGCAGCTGTGTAGCCGGCCGGTCCTGAGCCGATAATGACCAGATTGCGCACGTTGTGCTCCTTCGGAACTGGGGTCTAGGAAGTGGAACCCATCCTAGCTGTCGGGTATTCCTGAACCCTGCGCGGGAACGGGCCGCAGCCTAAGGATCGGTGTGGTTGAGCCCGGTGGCTGGTTGGACGGGAGAGGACGACGGCGGCGAAGAACGGAGGAACCGGGTGATGTCCCTGACCGCTGCACGTCCAGCACGGTTGGCTCCGACGGTCGATTGGGACGGGCCAAAACCGATGAGATGAATGCGTGGGTCGTTGCTGACAGCCGTACCGGTCACCGTGATTCCCCCGAGCGAGTTCTGAAGCCGGAGTGGATCCAAATGGGCAAGATCAGCTCGGAATCCCGTAGCCCACAGGATCACGTCAAGGGTGGTGACGCTGCCGTCCGACTCGATCACACCACGCGGTGTGATGCGCTGAAACATCGGTCGCCGGTCGAGCGCGCCACGCGCCTGAGCCGCGCGCGCATACGGTGTCCAAAACAGATTGGTGTACGACACAACGCTGCGTGCGGGCAGACCCGCCTCTGCATCAGCCGTAACGCGAGCCACCACATCAACACCCGTTGTCTCTGGGGTGAAGGGACCATCGATGAATACCGGATCCCTTCTGGTGTACCAGCGCGTGGTTGCCACGCGCGAGATCTCCTCAAGGAGCTGCACCGCGGTAATCCCACCGCCAACTACCCCAACACGCAGCCCGGTAAAGTTCTGAGCAGAGGTGTAGTCGCGTGCATGGAGCTGCTGGCCGCGGAACTCACGTGAACCGGGGTATTCCGGGAGCAGAGGGTTGTTCCACGTTCCCGTCGCGTTGATCACCGCACGGGCCCTCCAGGTGCCGTGATTTGTTGTGACCTCAAGCAGTCCTGTGGGGTCCTGATCAAGCCGTGCCACCGAGGTGGCGGTGACCGGGCGGAGGATCGGCAGGTCAAAGGATTCTTCGTAGTCGGCAAAGTAGCGGGGTACGGCGGTGTTGCTTGATTCGGTCGGGCTCACGGGAGGAACAGTCATCCCTGGGAGATCAAAAATGCCGTTTACCGTCTCCATCCGGAGCGAATCCCAGCGGTGCTGCCACGCTCCCCCCGGCTGTGGGTTGGCGTCAAGGACCACAAAGGTCGGCTGTGCCGGGTCCGGTGAGAGTGGTTCCGATGCGCGGTGTGACGGTGAGTGTGAGGACAGCGGTGAGGTGGACCGCGAGGAGGGTAGGGCGGGCGCAAAGCCGCTTGCCTTGAGGTGGTAGGCCGCGGAGAGACCGGCCTGTCCTGCGCCGATCACAACAACCGTTGCACTCATCGGGGTTCGGGATCGTGCGGGCGTGGGTGCGTGGACGGGTGCGGGTGCGTGGGCGGTTGCGGGTGCGTGGGCGGTTGCGGGTGTGGTTGCGGGTGCGTGGGCGGTTGCGGGTGTGGGAGCGGACGACGTCACGGGTTCCTGAATGGTCGGGGTTGCCTGCGCGGGTACCGCTGCGGGTGGAGAGGACAAATCAGGAGACATCAGAAACCGTCCCGGAACCAGCTGGACGCGTCGGGACTGCGGCAGAATCCACGACGCGGGGCGAGTGGCTACGCGATGCCGTGGCATCGGGCGAGACGGTGCGGGACCGAGCGGTGTCGGGTGACGCGGTGCGGGGCGATCGTTCAACGGCTGCGGCTGCGGGCATGCCGCTTACGTGATCAGAAAGGATCGCCTCGATCTGGCTGGACGGAAGCGCGACACCCGCCGCACGGCGTTCCTCAACCACGTGCCGGTCACGCTCCGTGCTGGGGAAACGTCGAACAGCCTCCGCGAGTTCCTCCGCCGACACCGTGGCGCCGAACAACTCAGAACCGGGCTCAAGAATGACCCCGTTGGCGAGAGCCCCAATATCAACGGCATCAAAGCCAAGCGCGTGGACAAGAGACCCCGCGAGTGCAACGTCGGCACGATCGTCACCGGCCAGTGCGATGGCGACCCGCCCCGGGCCACCATCATTGCGTGATCTGCTGTCAAGGTCGTGGTAGCCGAGGTGATTAAACGCCTTGACATAGCGGTTCAGGCCGAGGCCGTCACGAACCGTTTCGCTCGACGAGGTCAGCGGGTCGTTGAGCTCGGGATGTGCACCATCAACCTCCCACCAGTAGTTCATGGCATCAATGACAAGCGCGTCACCAATCGAAGCACTCGGCAGAGTCATGAACTTGCCGAGTGGTGCAGCAAGAACAACAATGTCGGCCTCTGCGGCAGCCTGCTCAGCAGTCACAGCCTGGGCGCCAGGAGCAAGAACACCGACCGTCAAACTCATCCGCTCCGGCGGACGTGAGCTGGCTACCAGCACCCGGAACCCGGCCGCTACGGCATGCCGGGCAAGAACAAGCCCGACCTTTCCCGCACCAAGAAAGCCGATCGTCGTGGCGGACGGTGCCACCCCGACGTCCATCGCAGGAGAAGAGCCGGTAGTCCTTGCGGGAGACCTTTCGTCGCCCTGGTCAACATCCGATGCCCGCCAGGCTATTCCCCACGGGGCCGCGCGGGCGGAGGAGGGTGTTCGGCCTTACCGTCCGAGGCGGCGCTTCACCATGCTGATTGCAGAGCCAAGCTCCGGTACCCGCATCAGCTTGAGACCAAGGATGTACGTCGGCACCATCACGATGCCGGCGACACCCATGGTGATGACCGCCGAGGGGATGCTGGAGAGCCCAAAACCGTTGGGGAAGTATCCGCCAAGAACGGCAACCGCTCCCCCGCCGACCAAAACCGCGGGAAGCACAGCGATCGTGAAGATCACGAGGGTCTGAACGATGCGGTTCAGATCAAGACCGTGAAGACGACGACGCAGAAGCAACCCGGCGATCAGGGTCTGGATCAGAATCGACACCGACATCGAGAGAGCGATTCCCGCGCCACGGAACTCCTCCGGCAGGACAAGACAGGCAACCGCGAGCAGCACAAAGATGATGGTCTGCGCGAGGGTAAAGAAGAAGGGCGTCCGTGTGTCACCCAGGGCGTAGAAGGTGCGCTGGAAGATGAACAGCACGCAGAACGGAACAAGACCAAGCAGGTACAGCATGATCAGGCTGGCCATGTTGAGCACACTGGCGTAACTGTCGTCGGTGAAAACGCGAGCGAACGGTGGCGCAACCACAAGGAAGAAGGCCGTAGCGACCATGACAAGAAGCACGATCTGCCTGATCGCTGTTGAGACGTCAAGCTTGAGGTCCTCGGTGCGGTTCTCGCGAACATGCTCGGCCATGCGCGTGAAGTACGCCGTCGCAACGGAAAGCGTGATGACGGAGTGCGGAAGCATGAACACCAGCCAGGCGTTCTGCAGCGCAAAAACCCCCGGATAGGTGCTGGGCACGCTACTGGCAACAACCGACTGGATCAGCCCGCCCAGGGTGGTCACCAGGATCATCAGGAAGGACCAACCGGCGAGCTTGCCCGTCTCACGGAAACCAACCCCGCGCCAGTGGAAGTCGAAGCGGAAACGGAGGCCAACCCGGCGCCAGAACAGAAGCAGCACAAGCGCCTGAGCCACCACACCGAGTGTTGCACTCCCCGCGAGCACGGCGATCATCGGTGTCGTCCACTCGTGCAGCTGCCAGGTGCCGGCGGCGTCGGCACCAAAGATGGCGACAAAAACACCCAGACCGATGATGGCGATGACGTTGTTCACGACCGGGGCCCAGGTGAAGGGGCCAAACAGCTTGTGGGCGTTCAGGATCTCGCCGATGACCGTGTACAGGCCGTAGAACAGCAGCTGAGGAATGCACCAGTACGCCATGGTGATCGCCAGACCCTGCTGAATCGGCGGCATGTTCGCGCCGTAGAGCGTCGTCAGCCAGGGGGCAAGCAGCATGGCCACCGCGGTCGCGGCACCCAGCACCACAAAGGCGATGGTGAGGAGCTTGTTGATGTAGGCCTGACCACGGTCGGCCTGAACAAGGGCACGGACGATCTGCGGCACAAGGATGGCGCTGATCACACCACCGGCGATGATCGTGTACAGCGTGTTGGGCAGCTGGTTGGCGACAGCGAAGGCGTTGCCGCCAAAGCTGGTGACACCGATCGCCTGGGTGAGCAGGATCGCCTTGAGGAAACCGAGCAGGCGGGACGCGATGGTCCCGGAGGCGAGGAAGGCGCTGGCGCGGCCAATCGACGGGTTGCCGGGTTGTTTAGCCACGTGTGTTGTCTCCCGTGTTCCTGCCATCTGAATCGGTTCCGCGATCGGCGCCGATGTTTGATCCTGAATCCGTGCCTGCGTCCGTGTCCGGCGTCGCATTGGTATCCGCTGCGTGGGCCACGTCTGAGGCCGCGTTCGGTGCTGCGTCCGTGCCGGCGTTCTGCTCAGCCTTGCGTTCAGCCGCAGCAACCTGGGCAGCCGTCTTGGCTACCCGCCGACGACGAACAGTTCGAATCAGACCGCCGATAAACAGCAAACCAACGAGTGAGCCGAGCACCAGAATTCCGATGCCCTCCCAGTCCGCACGGACATTCAACAGGACCTCGGTCGGCTCACCCACATCAACGCCGGAATCCGTGGACAGCTGAACCTGGAGGGTGACGTCGCCATTGCCGAGACGAGCCTTCACACCAAGCGGAAGTGAGCTGTGGGCACCGGCAGCAATCGTCGCGGTCGCCTCGGGATCAACGGTGAGACGTGGGTTGTCCGGAGTGGCTGTCAGCGTAATGGTCACAGGAAAAGGCAGATCATTTCTGACCGTAAACGGAAGCGAGGCCTGGCCAGAGATCACATTGATCTGACTGACCGTGACCAGTGTGATCGACGACAGTGACTGCTCGGTCTGGACTGCATGCTCCGCAAGGGATATATTCCAGCCCTCTGGATCTGACCGCCACTCGTGGGAGAGGAGCGCAAGAACCTGGGCGCGCTCCTTGCCGAGGAACTCGTCGGCATCCTCCGCTGTGAGGGCACTCGAAAACTCCACAAGATCCTGCTGATCTGACAGCAGCTGCGCGGCAGGATCACGAAGATCCTCCGCCAGCTTTCCCTCCGTCAGAGCGACCTCGGTCCGGTCGGAGGACTGCAACGACGTCAGCGGAGACAGAGAGACACCGGCTGCCTTGTTAATCTCGTCAACGGCCTCACCAAAGGCCGCGGTGTTATCGACCCAAGACCGGTCAGCGGTCAGCAGCAGCGGGCTGGCCTCTCGCTGGGCTGCGGTGTCTGAGGACGCAATGACACCAAGCACCTGGTACAGATCGTTCATCGCTTCGTCCCTGGCCTGAGCGCTGGGAGCTGCGGCTGCATCCATCAGATAAGCCGACAGCGGGGCATCGGAAACAAGGACCTGACTGTCCCCCACGCGAGCCGATGCAGACAGGACGGTGTCCTCCGCTGCGCTGAGCTGGGCAGAGGACACGATCGTGTCAGCGGCCTGCTCGTCAGGTCCATCAAAAACAGGGAGCATGCTGGTTGTGACAGCCGAGGCACTCGGCCAGACGACCGTATCTGTTGAGTAGTCCCAGTCCAGCAGCTGTTCACGGCTGGGAAGGTCCTCGGCATCGGGCTCTGGTTCCGGCTCATCGCTGGGGGTAGGGCTGGAGCTTGGGGTTACGGAGGAATCCGTTGCCGTCCCCGCCGGGCTGGGGTCAAGGGTGGGAATCAGTTCGGGGACGGTCTCAACAAAGTTACGGGGGTCAATCGCATACTCGAGCGAGCCAAGCTGAGGGAGCGACTCCAGTCGGATCCCCGCATCCGATGCCGCCTGGACGGTGAGCGCCGGATCGGCGTCACCGTACTGAAGCGGGAAAATCGTGTTGTCGAGGTCGCCCAGTCGCTCAAGCCACGCAACCGCGGAGTCGGGTGCCGCGCTGCCCAGCACCCGGATGGACACGATGATCCGCGGGTCAATACCGATGGCGACCTCGCGGTCCTCCAGGGCGTCAAGCTGCCGGCTGAGGGTTCCGCCCGGTGCCGTGTACCGTTCCAGGTCCGCCGCAGGCAGCGTCCCCACACCGTCGGCGGGGACCGTCACGGGGGCAGCAATCACAACCCGCTGAGAGTGATCAGCGGCACCATCGGGCTGCCAGATGAAGCTGGAGCGTTCAAAAACCGAGGTATCGCCGGCGGCATAGTGCACAGCCATGCGGTAACTGCCTGGGGTGGGCAGGGTCCAGTTCAGGCCAAGGGCCTCAGGGTCGATGGAGACCGAGGTGATCGAGATCCGCTCGCCCGGCCGCAGCTCGTCCACGGCGGTCTGGCCAAGCCAGCGTGGAGTCGTCGACTCATCGCTGCCGGAAATCCACTCATCAAGCTGCGTTCGGTTCTCAAGGAGGCGTGAGCTGTAACTCAGCGA
>JBQELM010000075.1:0-2618 GCA_052103915.1 Mycetocola sp.
CTCGGTGGAACGGGCTCTGGTTAGAGGCCGGCCGTGACGGTGATCGAGCCGTCGATGATGCCGGCCTTGATCGTGTCAAGCTCACCCTGGAGGGTGTCGCTGACCTTGTCTTCGAACTCGTGGAACGGTGCCAGGCTGACACCGTCGTTCTCGAGCGTTCCGACGTAGGGGGTGTTGTCGAAGTTACCAGCGGAGGCATCGGTGACGATGGTCTCAACGGCGCCGGACATTTCCTTCATCACACTGGTGAGGAAGAGGTCCTTGGCCTGCGGGTAGGTCTCGAACAGGTCGGCGTCAACACCGATGATGGCGACATCGCCACCCGCCTCTTCAACAGCGGCGACGGTGGACTGGAAGGCGGGACCGGCAACGGGCATGATGACGTCGGCGTCCTGATCGATCAGGGTCTTTGAGGTCTGCTTGGCCTTGTCGTTGGCGGCGAACTCACCGGTGTACAGGTCGCTGATGACCTTAACGTCGGCGTCCTTCTGCTCGTTGTAGTAGTTGACGCCCTCAACGAAGCCATCCATGAAGATGGTGACGGTGGGGATCTCCATGCCGCCGAACGTGCCAACAACTCCGGTCTTGGAGTAGTCAGCTGCGGCGTAGCCGGCAAGGAACGCAGCCTGCGCGGTGTCGAAGATAACGGGCTTGACGTTGTCTGCCTCGATGGAGTTGTCGTCAAGGATGGCGAACTCAACGTCGGGGTTTGCTGCGGCCGCGTCCTTGGTCGCCGAAGCCAGCAGGAAGCCGACCGTGGTGATCATGGTGCAGTTCTGGTCAATCAGGCTGGTCAGGTTCGGGCCGAACTCGTCCTCGCTGTTTGACTCGGTCTCCTTGGGGGTCAGGCCAAGGGCGCCAGCTGCGGCCTGCAGACCCTCGTAACCCGACTGGTTAAACGACTTGTCGTCGAACCCGCCAGAGTCAGAGACGATGCAGGGCAGGAAGCCGTCGACAACGTCACCCGATGCGGCGGGGGCTGAGGTGTCGGGGGCCTGTCCGCAAGCGGCAAGCAGGGCAATGGTTGCCAGACCAGCCAGACCGGTGAGACCGGCCTTACGTGCTGTGATCTTCACGTTGTGTCCTCCATGATGCGAGCCCGCGACGTCCGCGGGCGGGTTACCGGCAAGATTACCTTTTGTGACGGACATCCTTGACCGTCAAACCGCGAGAAACGGCAAGCGTTACACACCGGTAACTCCACACACTATGCGGCGAAACATGACCAGGCACGGCGAGGCGCAGATGCGCGAGGAGCACGCCTTGGCGCTGCGCGGATGTGCGCGGTACTGCTCACGCCCCTACCCGTACCCCCTTTGAGGGGCAGGGCAGCGGGCGGCGAATCGGTACGGTAAAAATCATGCGCACACTTGTTGGAGGCGCGGCGGCTGTTGTCCTTGTCGCCGCCGGATCCCTCCTCGCCGCGGCCCCCGCCCACGCCGCCCCCGACTGCACCACCTCCGGGGTGACAACCACGTGCACGTTCCCGTACTCCGGAGCGTCAGAGACCTGGCGCGTTCCGGTTGGTGTGACCTCGCTTACCGCTGATCTCTCGGGAGCCGCCGGTGGGTCCGTCGCAACCTTCACCCTGGGTGGGGTCGGCGGACGGGCACAGGCGACTCTTCCCGTTGTCCCACACACGGACCTCCTCGTGACGGTTGGTGGCCAAGGCGAGTCGGTGTCGGCCTGCACGGTCGCCCCCACAGCGGTGCTCGGTGGTTTTAATGGCGGCGGTGCCGGTGGAGGGTTCCTCGACACAATACGATGCGCCGGCACGGGGGGTGGCGGTGCAACAGACATTCGGATCGGTGGCTCTGACCTCACCGACCGGGTTCTGATTGCGGGAGGCGGGGGCGGGAGCGCAAACGGGGTGAGCGCAAACGGTCCGTTCTCCGGTGGTGCCGGAGGCGGGCTTGTTGGTGAGACGGGTGGGCCGGCATCCACGGGCGGCGCAGGCGGCGACCAGAACGGTGGAGGGAGCGGGCTGCTCGGGGTCGGAGGATCGGGCTCACAAGTCGGCGGTTATGCGGGAGGATCTGGTGGTGGTGGCGGCGGTTACTACGGCGGCAGCGCCGGCACGACCTTTGGCGACAGCACAGATACCTCCTACGGCGGCGGGGGTGGAAGCGGCTTCGGCCCGTCCGGAACCCTGTTTTCCACGGTTGATGAGCGGGCGGACGGTGTTGCATCGCTGAGTTTCCCCAGCATCACGCTCTCCGGCATTGACTGGTCATCACGGACAGACTCCTCCGCAACGGTGACTGTTCAGGTGAACGCCAACGGTCGTGAGAACGTGCCGGTGCGGGTGCTGTACGGCACTGATCCTGCCGCGCTCACCTCGTCCGTCTCGCTCGGGTCCGTGAGTGGGGCAACCGGAACCTCCCTCACCGTTGATCTCAGCGGCCTGACACCGGCGACACGATACTTTGCCCGGATTGACGTGGAGGGCGACGCCACGGTTGATGCCGTTGAGTCCGAGTTCGACACCGAGGCCGAGCCCGCGCAAACCCCGGAACCGACTCAGGAACCAACGACTGAGCCCACCCCGGAACCGACAACAGAGCCGACTCAGGAACCAACGACTGAGCCCACCCCGGAACCGACAACAGAGCCGACTC
>JBQELM010000075.1:2718-7890 GCA_052103915.1 Mycetocola sp.
AGGAACCAACGTCGGAACCGACCACCGAACCGATAGCATCAGAGACCCCTGCGGTACCCGCGACGCCGAGCCCCAACCCCACCGCGACCCCCGGAGCATCTGCCTCGGCTGACCCGAGCCCCTCCGCATCCACCGCAGTGACGGCGGCCGCTGTGACGGATCAGGGCCCGCAGGTATCCGGACTGGCCAGCACTGGAGCGTCATCTCCCCTGCTCTGGGCAAGCGCAGCGATGGCACTGGCTCTGGCCGGTCTTGGTCTTCGCTCCCGAGTCCGGACCAGCACACAGCGCTAGCTGAGCGGTCAGCGAGCCAGTGCGGCGGTCGGTGAACCAGCGCAGCTGACATCCACCACTCGACAACCAACACAACGCCCCTCTCCGGTGCACAATCTGCACCGGAGAGGGGCGTTTTTTATGGGGTGACGGCTGCCTCAGGCAGCGACCATCTGGCCCGTTCTACTGCTCAAGCCACACGCCCACCAGGCTGTCGGTGTAGCCGACGCGGTCAAAGGCCCAGCCGTGCACGGTGTTCTGGGCACCGACCAGCTTCTTCGGAACGTACAGCGGAATCGCGTAGACCTCGTCGTTGACCTTCTTCTGCACCTCGCGGCCCAGCTCGGCGCGGCGCTCGGCGTCGTCCGACACGGTCAGCTCCTGGTACCAGGCGTCGATGTCCTCGTCGCTGGTGAGGCCGTAGTTGATGCGGGCACCCTGCTCACGCGGGTCGGCGACGGATGCGAACACCAGGGTCGGGGTCTCCACGTCGGCGTAACCGCGCGAGGACGGCGCCAGGTGGTGCTCGTTCTTGGCCAGCTCCTGCGCGTAGCCTGCGGTGTCGTACTGGGTGCGGACGACCTCAATGCCGACGTCCTTCACCGCGGCCGCGATGGCCTCACCCAGCTGCTGACGCTGATCCTGCTGGATGTAGAGGTTGTCGTCCTTCCACTGCAGGGTCAGACGCTCACCGTCCTTGGTGCGGTAGCCCTCGTCGTCCAGGGTGTCCCAGCCCGCCTCGTCCAGGAGTGCGGCCGCGGCCTCGGGGTCATAGCCCCAGCTGCCCTCAAGATCGGCGTTGTACGAGCCGTCCGGCGCTGTCGGCTCGGTGACAACGGTCCAGGCCTTCTCGTAGTAGCCCGCGTAAATGCTCTGCAGCAGCGCGTCGATGTCGATGGCATCACGGAATGCCTCACGAACGCGAATGTCATCAAACGGCGCAACGTTGGTGTTGAGTGACAGCGAGTACGGCAGACCGGCGTTCTCAGCCTCAAGGATCTGACGCTCGCCTCCCGCACTCAGCTGGGCGGCGTTCAGCGGCGGAACAGCGTCAATCGCGTCGGCCTGATTGGACTCAAACGCTCCGACCCTGGCCTGGGGTTCAGGAACAAACTGGATCTCAACGGAGTCAAGGTAGGCGGGACCTGAGTGCTCAAGCGATTCCGGTGCCCAGTCGTAGTCGTCAAAACGCTCAAGGGTGACGCTTGATCCCCTGGTGTAATCGGACACCGTGAATGGACCCGTTCCCACGGACAGGCGCGGGTCGGCACCGATCTCTGCGTTGCTGTGCTCGGCCAGGACCTTCGGCGAGTAGATCGGAATGTGCGGGGTGGACAGCGCGTGAATGGCGGTGGCGTCCGGGGAGGTCAGGGTGACGGTGAGGGTCTGCGGGTCAACAACCTCGGTGTCTTTAATGGGCAGGCTGGGGTTGAGGCCTGACTCCGGGTCAAGCGGGCGCCGCAGGTTGACCTCAAGGGCCTCGGCGTCAAAGGCCTCGCCGTCGTGGAAGGTCACGTCGTCGCGCAGGTGGAAGGTGTACTCGGTTCCGTCCTCCGACACGTCCCAGCTCTCTGCCAGGCCTGGCCCGTAGGAGCCGTCGGCGTTCTGGCTGACGACGGTGTCAAAAATCGAGGAGTTCACCGCGAGCAGTGCAAGCCCCGGAACCTTGGCGGCGTCCCAGGTGCCCGGCTCAGCACCGGCGAGGTAGCGGAGGGTTCCACCGCTGACGGGGCTGGCGTCGGACGACGGGGTGGTCTCCGCGGAGGGGGTGCCCGCCGAGCAGGCGGTCAGGATCAGGGCTGCGGCTGTGCCGGTGGCGATGGCCGCCGCCGCGAGGGCGCGAGGCCGTCGCCGGGGGCGAGAGCTGTGGGTCATGGGGTGTCCTTTCATGGGGTGGGGCTAAACAACGGGGATGGTCAGTGCGGGCAGGGCATGGTCAGATTCAGCGTCAGCCGCTGCGGGGCTGGGCAGGAGTGGGATCGCGGCGATGAGGGCGCGGGTGTAGTCCTCGCGCGGCGCGTCAAAGATCTGGGCTGTTGGCCCGGACTCCACGACCCGACCGTCTTTGAGGACAAGCACCCGGTCGGCCAGGCGCCGCACAACGGACAGGTCGTGCGAGATGAACAGCAGACTGACGCCCGTGCTCTCCTGAACCTCGGCAAGAAGCGCAAGAACCTGCGCCTGAACAGACACATCCAGCGCGGAGACCGGCTCATCACAGACGATGATCTCCGGCTCGCTGGCGAGGGCACGGGCGATGGCGACCCGCTGCCGCTGACCGCCAGAGAGCGTGTGCGGCGACCGGTCAAGGACGGCGTCCGTCAGCCCCACCTTGCCCAGCAGGGCGGCCGCGGCTGCCCGTCGGTCGGCGCGGGGCACACCGGCAACGGCGAGCGCCTCCGTCAGGATGCTGACCACGTTCTCACGCGGGTCAAAGGAGCCGAGCGGGTCCTGCGAGATGCGCTGTATCCGGGTGCGGTGGCGCCGACGGTCGCGCTCACGCAGAGCGCTCCACGGTTCACCGTCCAGCAGAACCTCGCCCCGGTCGGGTTCGGTGAGCGCAAGGACGATGTCGGCGGCCGTCGACTTGCCCGACCCCGACTCCCCCACGATGCCGAGCGTGCGGCCACGGTGCAGGTCAAAGGAGACACCGTCAAGAACGGTGCGCCGACCGCCCTCCGGATCCTGATAGCTCTTGGTGAGGTCACGGGCGCTGATGACCGGGGTCTGTCCCTCACCCGGTTCGGGCCGAGCAGCGGGCACCGGGTGCCTGGCGGGGATCGCGTTGATCAGGTCACGGGTGTACTGCTCGGTCGGTGCCGACAGCACCCGGTCGGGGGTTCCGCTCTCCACCACGTGGCCGTC
This sequence comes from Mycetocola sp., assembly GCA_052103915.1. Lineage (GTDB taxonomy): Bacteria > Actinomycetota > Actinomycetes > Actinomycetales > Microbacteriaceae > Mycetocola_B. The sequence goes on from JBQELM010000075.1 coordinate 5,856, forward strand.
GGAGAGAACGATGATCTGGTCGGCGAGCGCAGAGACAACCGCCAGGTCGTGACTGACCAGGATCAGCCCCGTCCCCGCCGCTGTCAGGTCGGCCAACAGCTCAAGGATCTGAGCCTGAACGGTCACGTCAAGCGCCGTGGTCGGTTCGTCTGCGATGAGGACGGCGGGTGAGGCGGCGATGGCCGAGGCGATGAGCGCCCGCTGCCGGAGCCCACCGGAGAGTTCGTGCGGGTACTGGAGTGCACGCCTGGCTGCGTCGGGGATTCCCGCCCTCGACAGCAACCCCTCGGCGATTCCCCCGCGCTCGCGGCGGCTGGCCAGTCCGTGCACCTCGAGGGTCTCGGTCACCTCACGCCCCACCCGGCGCAGCGGGTCAAGCGAGACGAGGGCGTCCTGGAGCACGTACCCGACCTCCGTTCCTCTGAGGCGTCGCCACTCGGCCGGGCTGAGCCGGCTCAGGTCACGCCCGCCCAGTTCAAGGCCGTCCGCGGTGGTCTGAGCGAGCGGTCCGTTCAGGCCAAGCAGGCTCCGGGCGGTAACGCTCTTGCCCGACCCCGACTCGCCCACCAGGGCAATGCACTGGCCGGGATACAGGTCAAAACTGATGCCGGTGATTGCCGGCACACCGTCAAAGCTGACGGCCAGGTTGTTGACGTGGACACGTGGCTGATCTGTGGCTGTCACAGTGAGCTCCTCTTTGACACAAATCGCTGCTGCAACCAGCGACCGGTGACCGTGACGGACACAACGGTCAGCGTGATGAAGGCACCGGGCCAGATCCCCGTCCACGGAGCAATCGACAGATACTGTCGTGCCTCCGAGAGCATCAGACCCCACTCGGGTGTGGGTGGCTGCGCACCAAGACCGAGGAAGCTCAGCGCGGCACCAAAGATGATGGAGGTTCCGATTCCGATGATGGATGACACGATCAGTGATCCAACGGCGTTCGGTAGCACGTGCTTGGCGACAAGCCGCACCGGGTGCTGGCCAAGCACAACCGCCGCCTGCACATACCCGGAGCCGCGCACCTGGAGAACCTGCGCGCGGACGAGCCGGGCAGCGCCGGGAATCCGGCCGATCCCGATCGCCCAGATCACGTTCGACTGGCCGGCACCAAGGACGGTGATGGTGATGAGGGCGAGCAGCACATCGGGGAAAGCGAGCAGCACCTCAAGGAACCGCGACAGCACCCGGTCAACCACTCCCCTGGAGTATCCGGCGATCACGCCGAGCACCGCACCGCCCACCAGTCCGATGGCCGTGGCTCCCACACCCAGTGCAATGGACTGCTGGGCACCCCAGATCACGCGCGAATACAGGTCGCGGCCCAGCTGATCCGTTCCGAACCAGTGCTCGGCGCTTGGCGGAAGGAATGCCTGAGCCGGAGCGGACTGCAGCGGGTCAACACTGGTGAAAACCCCGGGCGCAATGGCCGCAACAATCAGCGCCACAACGATCAGCTGGGCCACGATGACGCCGGGGCCTGGCCAGCCGGGGCGACGCAGCCGGAACCGGGCCTGGGCCCCCGCCGTTCCGCGCGTCGCGGGTGTGCTGGTCTGTGCGCTCATGAGGAACTCCGCAGTCGGGGGTCGATCAGGGGGTAGAGCACGTCAACAACGGCGTTCACCACAATGAACCCGAGTGCGGAGAAGATCACGATGCCGCTGACGACGGGAAGGTCGCGGCTCTGGATCGCCTCAACGGCGATGTTGCCCAGGCCAGGACGACCAAACAGCGTCTCAACGATCGCGGTTCCGCTCAGCAGCGAGCCAAAGATCACACCGCTCAGTGTCAGAACGGGAAGGCTGGCGTGACGCAGAACGTGGCGGCTACGAATGGCCTGCTCGCTCAGTCCACGGGCTCGAAGGGTGGTGACAAACGGTTCGTGCAGGGTGTGCTCCATGCGTTCCCTCAGCACCTGCCCGATCACACCGGCCAGCGGGATCGCCAGGGTCAGCGTGGGCAGCACAATCGACAGCGGGGCCGTTGAGCCAAAGGCGGGGAAGATGGGGATGGCGAACGCGAACGCGGTCAT
>JBQELM010000076.1:0-347 GCA_052103915.1 Mycetocola sp.
GGCTTCTCGGCTTTGCCATGCGGGTGTACTCCATCCCGCTTGCTCCCGTGCTGATTGCGGCAATTCTTGGGCCGCTTGCGGAAACGACGCTGCGTCAGGCGCTTGCGGTTTCCGAGGGTGACCCGTCGATCCTGGTCTCCTCGCCGATCACCGTTGTCCTCTATGTCATCATGGCGCTCGCGATCGTCTTCACCATCGTTCAGCAGATCAGGCGCAGACGCGATCGGCTCTCTCAAGAATCAGTTGCCGTCTAAGTCTCACCGGCCAAGAGCAGTGGGGCCCCCCCCGAACCGCGGGGGCCCCCGCCCCCTCGGCCCCAAACCCACCAAAAAACAGCAGCGCCCCGG
>JBQELM010000076.1:357-7852 GCA_052103915.1 Mycetocola sp.
TTCCCCGCCCCTCCCCTGGGCCTACACACAAAAATGGGGGGGCGGTTTCTGCCCCCCCGCCCCGCCGGGGGGGCCCCCGCCTGCGGGGGGGCCCCCCACTGCCATGTCGACCAGAAACCGACTACATACGGGAAGCGACCGTGACGCTCCGGCGCACGGGAACAACAGTGGGGTGCGTCCCCGCAACGGCCTCGATCACACGAATGACCTGACACGAGTATCCAAACTCGTTGTCGTACCAGACATAAACCACAACGTCTTCGGCATCAGCAACAGTCGCAAGACCGTCAACAACACCGGCCCTGTTGCTCCCGACAAAGTCGCTCGACACAATCTCCGGCGAATCAACAAAGTCGATTTGTTGACGCAGCGCGGAATGCCTGGCCACATCGCGAAGGTACCCGTTCAACTCATCTCGTGCCGCGAACCGTCCGAGCCGCAGATTCAGAATCGCAAGCGAAACGTCAGGAGTTGGGACGCGGATCGCGCTTCCGGTGAGTTTGCCTTCCAACTCAGGAAGAGCTTTCGCCACCGCCTTTGCCGCCCCGGTCTCTGTGATCACCATGTTGAGAGCGGCAGAACGGCCCCTGCGATCACCCGAGTGGAAGTTATCGATCAGGTTTTGGTCGTTTGTGAATGAATGAACGGTCTCAACGTGACCACGAACGACCCCGTAGGCGTCATGGAGTGCTTTCAAAACCGGGGTAATCGCGTTGGTTGTGCACGAGGCCGCCGACAGGATTGCATCGTCCGGTGTGATCTCTGTGTGGTTGATTCCGTGCACAATGTTCTTGATCGAACCAGAACCGGGAGCCGTCAGAAGAACCCGCCCGGCACCGGGACTCTCCAGGTGCCTCGATAGCCCAACCCGGTCGCGCCATCTGCCGGTGTTATCGACGATAATCGCATCCCGGATACCGTAGTCCTCATAGTTGATGCGACCCGGATCATCCGCATAGATGACCTGGATGTGGGTGCCGTTCGCAATGATCGTGTTGCTGGACTCATCAACGCGGATCAGCCCGTCAAACGGGCCATGGACGGAGTCCCTTTCCAGCAAGCTTGCACGCTTCATCAGGTCGTTGGCCGCCCCTTTTCTCACCACAACTGCACGGAGCCGAAGCCCCTGACCGTTACCCGCGTGGGCGATCAGGATCCGGGCAAGCAGCCGACCAATCCGCCCAAAACCGTACAGAACCACATCACGCCCGTTTGGACGCGTGTTTTCTCCCTCCGTCGCCGCCCCGGTGACGTCTCCGTCAGGATCACTGATGGTGATCACGGATCTCGCATCGTTCAGTCGCTGTCGCGGCTGCGCGTCACCCCGTTCACGGGTGTGCCGTGTGCCGTGATCAAGAAGCTCACTTAATTCGTCACGGAGGAAGCGGTCAATCGTTGCATCGTTGGCTGTGTCGGCGTTCCCGTGCTGTTCTCGAAAGCGGCTCGCCAACCGCGCAATATCCAGCGACGCAGGAGCCGGCGCCACCCGGCCAACACCGGACAGCAGCGCGCGCGATTCCTCAACGCTCAGCTCCGCTCCCTCAGCTTCTGTTGCGTAGTGATGTGCGCTGAGAAGATCAACAGCAGACAGGTTGATTAGACGTCTGCCGTGGATGGAGGTGACGATACCGTTATCCCGATAAAGTGAACCGATCACGGGGATCATGCGTTCTGCACGTTCGACATCCCGAATCCAGCGACGCTGATGGTCTTCGTATGTTGTGTTGGTCATCTTTTCCTTTACTCGTCGGCGACACCGCGTGTGCGGGAGCCGTTGGTCAGGGCAGACGTGTGCCTGGATACAAGGGAGTGTTCTCCCGGGCTTCACCGCCGTGGAATCGGGATGGCACAGATGACATGCCGCCGAACACGGCACACGCAACGGTCACAAACCCTTGCCGTGGCGGTGCCAAGACCCCGGACCTGCATCGGTCCGGTCGGCACCGCGGCTCGCTCATGTTCACGCCGCAAGTGACACCGACGCCCGCGCGTGCAGCGCCGCGGTTGGCTTCATCAAAAATGCCGGTCAGCACAGAACACCATCGTTGGTGTGATGCCATCCCCCGCATCTGTGGTTCACTCGCGAATCCCCCTTGATCGCTTCCCCTTCCCACAGTCTACGTGGAGTAGCGTCACACCGGTGCAGCCCTGGGGACATCAACATCAGGCCACACAAGCTGACAAATCGCGTATCGCGTATCGGCTACAGTCGAGTCATCATGACTGACGACGCACCTCTGTACAGCGACAAACGACGGCGACGAATGCAGCGCATTACCTGGATTGTTATTGGTGCCCTCGTCCTGACCACCGGAGGCTCAACCGTTCTGCTCCTCCTTTTCTCCTAGTCATACAGCCGCACAGGTTCATGGCCGTCAAGGCACCCGCGTTTGTATCAACTCCTGGACTCGTTCTTATGATTCTCGATGCGTGACGAAGACACAAAAACGCCGGTGCTGGTCAACAAAGACCAGCACCGGCGTCTTTTGGTACAACACCTCACCCGGCGAACCGGTTCAGTGCAACAACAACCATTGTGGAGATGGGGGGAATTGAACCCCCGTCCACTGCTGAGATTCTGCGCCTTCTACGGGCGTAGTCCGTGGAAGCGTTCTACTCGGCCCCAACCTTTGTCACAGACGCCTAGGTTGACAGGCCCAGTATCAGTAAAAGTCCCGCGTCACCCTGATACACGATGACGTAGCAAGTCCCCTCAATGACGCCAGGATCTGGGGCGGAGACAAACCCAGTCTGACGGACTTTCTACTCTGGCTTAAGCAGCGAGAGCGAAGTCGGTGCGCTTAGCATTGGCACCTATGGTTTGCGGAGAGCGTTAACGAGATAACCCCGCATCCTCGGCCCGCTTCTCGCAGTTTCACAGGCAATGTCGAAACCGATCATCCCCGTAATCGCAACGGCGTTGTTCCTTGGCGATTCACCAAAGCAACCAGCACGATCATCATCCGTATGCCCAGCGAACTGGCGGATCAGACCGAGCTCACCGAGCGGGTCGTTGTTGCACTGTTGATTTGTCATACTGCTTACCGCTCACGGCGATATATAGCCAGTGTAGCGCCAGCTGAGTCAAACAACACGCTCACCTGCGTTCTGTTCGCGCAGAGCAGCACATGCCAGAAAACCACCAACGGGTTACGCTGGAGCCATGGCCCCCAGCGTCCCACGCCGACTCACGGCACTTGTTGTTGCCGTCATCGTCGCGAGCGCCTTTGTGCCAGCGACACAGGCTTCCGCGGCGGAGTACCCCAGTTGGGACGATGTCACCAAGGCTCAGAAAAACGAATCCGCGACGGCTGCGGAAATTACCCGGATCTCTGACGCACTTGACCGGCTCGACGCCGAGGCCGCAGAACGAGGCGTTGAAGCGGTCGCAGCTGAGCAGGAAAGTGCGCAACGAGCAGACGAACGAGACCAAGCCGCGGCGCAACTTGATGCCATTGAGACGCGGCTTCACGACGCCGAACAACGCGAAACAGTTGCAACCCAAACCGCCGGGGCAATTGCCGCGAGGCTCGCGCGCAACGGCGACGGCGACGGCGCCACACTACGAATCGCGCTCAGCCAGTCCCCGGAATCGCTGCTGAGTTCGCTCAGTACACTTGAGCAGCTGACGTCGGTCAGCAAGCGTGCGCTCGACAGCGCCGCGCAGGAACGCTCAACTACTGAAGCACTCCGCGCCGAGGCAGCAGAGGCGAAGGACCTCAGAGAGAAGCGCGCAACCGCTGCATCACGTGCGGCAGTGGAGGCGCGTGACGCATCAACCGCTGCGGACAAGGCTGTTGACGAGTCAACAAAGCGCGAGGCTACGCTGTACGCCCAGTTGGCGAAGCTGAAGAGCACAACTGCACGTGTGGAAAAGGAGTACAGAACGGGCCAAGCAGAGGCTCGTGCCATCGCGGCACAGCAGGAAGCCGCACGCGTAGCGGCAGCCAATAACCCGGCTCCGTCCGCTGGCAGCACCCAGGCCCAGCCCTCACAGGGTTCGGCAACCGGAGGATCTGGTGGGTCCGGTTCGGCAGGCTCCGGGTCCGGTAACTCATCAGGCTCTAACCAGGACAAGTCTCCTGCAGCCGCCCAGGCGTACGCGTCATCACGGATGTCGGCATACGGGTGGAGTCAGGACCAGTTCTCCTGCCTTGTCAAACTCTGGAACAAAGAGTCCGGCTGGAACTATCTGGCGACCAACCCGAGTAGCCAGGCGTACGGGATTCCGCAGTCACTTAAGGGCGACAAAATGGCAACGGCCGGAGCCGACTGGCGCACCAACCCGCGAACGCAGATCAACTGGGGCCTGAGCTACATTTCGAGCCGGTATGGGACGCCCTGCTCTGCCTGGTCACACTCACAAGCTGTCAACTGGTACTGAGCATCGTCGACCCGAGCCAACTCCAGCCAACGGACGCTCGGAGAGCAGAACTACTCCTTGGCTAAGTAGAGGGGGTTCCGGGCAGAGGGTTACTCTCCCAGCCTGTTGCGTGTAGCCATCGCGCGATCGGCTTCACGCTTGTCCTGTCGCTCGCGAAGAGCATGACGTTTGTCGTATTCCTTTTTACCCTTCGCGATCGCGATCTCGACCTTAGCGCGACCATCATTAAAGTAAATCTGCAACGGAATGATCGTGTATCCACCCGGTGCGACTTTATGCGAAATCTTCAGGATCTGCGCCTTGTGCAGAAGCAATTTACGCTTGCGCCGTGGCGGATGATTGGTCCAGGTTCCAGCCGTGTACTCGGGAATGTGAACCGCATCAAGCCAGGCCTCGCCCCCCTCAATAAACGCATAGCCGTCGACCAGAGACGCCCGACCGGCGCGAAGCGACTTCACCTCGGTGCCGCTGAGCACCATTCCGGCTTCAAAGGTGTCCTCAATGAGGTAGTCGTGCCGAGCTTTGCGGTTGGTCGCCACAACCTTCTGACCGCGTTCCTTTGGCACGGTTTACTCCTTTACTCCGGGGATAGCGTCGCGTTTCATACACGACAGCCTTCAATGATAACCCGACACAACGCACATCGGCGCGGAAGCGATGCACCGCCCCGCGCCGACACGTCGACTGCTAGATCTTCATGTACCGCCGAATGGCGAAGTTGGCGGAGAGCGCCGCAAGGAGGGCACCAACAACCACAAGAACAGGAGCAACAAGGAGTGCTTCCGGGACGCCAACAAAGTTGATGGAGAGCAGCCGCTCCGCCAGGTACCCCTGGATGAAGTAGTGCACGATACCAACAACCGCAGCGCTGGCCAGAATTGAGCCAATAAGCGCAGAAATCACACCCTCAAGAATGAACGGGGTTTGGATGAATCGGTTAGAAGCTCCCACCAGGCGCATGATTGCGATTTCTTTGCGCCGCGAGAACGCCGAAAGTCGAATTGTTGTTGCGATCAGGAGAACGGCAGCGAGCAACATCAAACCAGCGATCGCAATCGCCGTGATGCTCCCGGCATTAAGCACCTGGAAGATGCCATCCAGATACGTTCTCTGATCAACAACCTGGTCAACGCCAGCAAGTCCCGAAACGCCCTCCTGGATGACCGCCGACTGGCTCGGGTCGTTGAGGTTGATCCAATACGTCTCATTAAGCTGCTCGGGTGTCACCAGAGCCGCGATGTCGTTACCTTCAAACTGCGACTGGAAGTTCTCGTACGCCTGTTCTTTGTCTTCAAACCAGAACTCGTTGATGAACGGAGCAAGGGTGTCTGACTGAAGCTGATCTTCAATGAGAGTCTTCTGGTCGTCAGTTGCCGCCCCGCCAACACAGTTTTCGCTCTGCGAATCGTCCGTGCAGAGGTACACGGCAACCTGGGCCTTGTCATACCAGAAGGTCTTCATCTGGGCGATCTGCATTTGCGTCAGAACCGCTGTCCCCACAAATGTCAGCGAAATAAACGTCACAAGGATGACCGAGATCACCATCGACACATTGCGCCGAAGACCAAGAATGGCTTCCTGCCAAATCAGGGAGAATCTCATTTCACCGGTCCAACCGTGGTGTCGTCGTCTGACTCATCGTTCCGGAGCCCCAGGTCCTGAGCGAGGGACAGATGCTCTTCGACGTCCACATCCCCTGCGTCCTGCCTGACAAGTTCTGGTCGGATGATTGCTCCCGTTGCCGTGTCTTCTGCAGATCGACGCTCACGCGGGGCCAGATCGGCATCCAGCGTTGCGCGCTCATGCGCGGCCTGAGCCTCGCGGGTCTCGTCCTCGGCCCGACGCGTCGCGTCCGCCAAATCGCGACGGGCTTGATCTACCTGTTCGCCCAGAAGGACTTCAGGTGTGAGCTCAGGAATAGCAGCCGTTTGACCGTATCCGCCTCGAATCTCGTCGCGGACAATTGTGCCGTCAACAAGCTCAATCACCCTGCGCTGCATTTTGTCTACGATGCCTGCCTCGTGGGTTGCCATCACAACCGTGGTACCCGCGGCGTTGATCCGCTCAAGAATCTTCATAATCCCGGCGCTAGTTGCGGGATCAAGGTTTCCGGTCGGCTCGTCAGCAAGCAGGATCTGTGGCTTGTTGACCACGGCGCGAGCAATGGCCACACGCTGTTGTTCACCACCAGAGAGTTCGTTGGGCAGTCGGTCGCTCTTGTTACCCAAACCGACCATCTCAAGAACGTCGGGTACAGCCTCTTGAATGAAGCCACGCGACTTACCGATCACCTGAAGTGAGAACGCGACGTTCTGGAAAACCGTCTTGTTCGGCAAAAGACGGAAGTCCTGGAAAACCACGCCCAAATCGCGGCGGAAGAACGGTACCTTCCGATGCGAGATCGCCCCGAGGTTGTTGCCAAGGACAAAAATCTTGCCGTCGGTGGGGCGCTCCTCCTTCAGGATCAGCTGAAGACAGCTTGACTTGCCCGAACCGGACGCCCCAACGAGGAACACGAACTCGCCGCGTTGGACCTCAAGGTTGATGTTGTCCAGCGCAGGCCGGGTGTTGCCCGGATAGTTTTTGGTGACGTTCTCAAAACGAATCATGACGTGGTTAGCCTACGGAACGACCATGACAAAACCTGGACTGACACACCAGATCGCAGACTACGTCCTCGGCAGAATACTGTGCAGGGATCGCCGAACAGGTCACGCCACAGCCGTGAAACTGTTTAGTCCTCGATCGGACGCTTTCGCCACCGGATCCCAGCCGCAATAAAGCCGTCAAGGTCGCCATCAAAAACTGCCTGAGGGGTGTTCACCTCGTGCTCGGTACGGAGATCCTTCACCATTTGATACGGAGCAAGGACATACGACCGCATCTGGTCACCCCAGCTCGCGGTGATGTTCCCGGCGAGCTCCTTCTTCTTTGCGTTTTCCTCTTCACGCTGCAGAAGGAGCAACCGCGACTGCAGCACCCGCATGGCGGCTGCGCGGTTCTGGATCTGGCTCTTCTCGTTCTGCATGGACACCACAACACCGGTAGGAATGTGGGTCAGCCGAACAGCCGAATCAGTTGTGTTCACGCTCTGACCGCCGGGACCCGACG
>JBQELM010000077.1:0-7782 GCA_052103915.1 Mycetocola sp.
GAGGGGCAGGTCACGGGAACCGTTGACGGGAAAGACGTCACGATTGACGTCTCAGGAACGCCACGGTCCTACGAGCTCCTGAAAGGCGATGCGGGATCCGGAACAGCCACCCTTGATGTCGGCGACGGTGTTGAGGCCTACTCGTTCACCTTTGGATAGGCGGGATGACATGTATGTGCCATCGGAGTGGGTTCGGGAGTTTGGCTACGGTTCACGCGATGAGCCTGTCATGCTTGACTACGTGACTGAAGCCCCCCAGACGCCGGACGACATCAGCCGTCCCGCCGATCCAGACCCAGAGGACCTCAGCGACCGCGACCGCGCTGACGCCGACCTTGGTGCCCTGCTTGAGCAGATCGCCGGGGGTGACCAGTCCGCGTTCGCTCAGCTGTACGACCGGGTCTCGGCCCGCGTGATGGGTCTGGCCGTCAGGGTTCTGGTTGACCGGGCCCAGGCGGAGGAGGTCACACAGGAGGTGCTGCTTGAGGTCTGGCGTAGCGCAGCCCTGTTTGACCGGCAGCGCGGCTCCGCGGCCGGGTGGATCCTCACCATGACGCATCGGCGGGCGGTTGACCGGGTGCGCGCGTCGCAGGCCAGCCAGCGCAGGGACGAGCGGATCGGTGTCAGAGACATCGAGCCCGACTACGACTCGGTAGCCGAAGCCGCCGAAGTCAGGGTGGAACACAGCAGGGTTGCTCAGGCGTTAGAACGATTAAGCGAGCCGCAGCGTGAGGCAATTGTCCTCAGCTACTACGGCGGCTGGAGCCAGAGTGACGTGGCGGCACAGCTTCAGGTTCCGCTCGGCACAATCAAAACCCGAATACGGGACGGAATGATCAGACTAAGACAGGAATTGGGGGTGACACGATGAGCGAGAACACGGGAACACCGATGAACAACGACGGCACCTCCGCCGCTTCCGGCGTCACGGACAACGCTGAGGCCTACGTCCTCAACGCCCTGACCCCTGACGAGGTCACCGAGTTTGAGGCGGCGCTCGCCGAGTCGGCTGAGCTGCGTGCCCGGACGGACTCGGCCGCGGTTGTGGCCGCTGCACTGGCCGGTGACGTGGCAGAGGTGGCCCCGTCCGCCGCACTGCGTGGAACGCTTCTGGCCCAGATCGCCCAGACACCGCAGCTGCCCGCGCCACAAGCGCAGGACAACCCCGACAGGGAGCGGACAGACGAGTACAGCACTCCGGCGGGGTCACGGACAGACGAGCACAGTACTCCGGCGGGGTCACGGACAGAGGAGCACAGCACTCGGACGGGGTCGCGGGCAGAGGACAGGGCGCGATCACGTTGGTTCCGTGGTCCACGAGCCGCGCTGATGGGTGCGGCCGCCGCCGTGCTGCTCTTTGCCGGTGGTGTCACCGCTGGATCGGTGATCGGCGGTCAGACCCAGTCGAGTGTTCAGGCGTCAGCGCAGGCCGTGGCAGAGATTTCTGCCGCAGCCGACGCCCAGCGCAGCAGTTCAACAACCGCGACGGGTGAACCGGTCACGATGATCTGGTCGGCGGAGCTGGGACGCTCGGCCGTCCTTATTGACGGCCTCCCCGCCCTCGCATCCGATCAGACCTACGAGGCCTGGTACATCGGCGCGGACGGGCCGGTGAAGGCCGGCCTGTTTGAGGGCGACGCAACGGCGGGGGTGTGGCACGTGCTTGACGGTCGGATGGCTGCGGGAGACGCGGTGGGGATCACCGTTGAACCGGCGGGCGGTTCTGCCGCGCCGACAACGGACCCGATCGTGGTTTTCGAAAGCTGATCGTCGCCTCTGCCGCTCAGAACCCGGCACCTCTCGCTACGCTGAGGGTGCCGGGTTTCTGCTCGGCGAACACGTCGCGCCGTTGGCTGCCCCCGAGGACGAGGAATTCACATGAGTACGGACAACCCCCGCACCCCTGAGAGTGGCCCCCACTCCACGGAGCCCTCCGGCGACAGCACGCAGCCGGTCGCGCCGGTCATTCCGACCGCCCCCATCATCCCCACAGCTCCAGTTGTTCCGTCATCGCCGTCGGTGCCGGCTCCGGGCGGTGACAACGTTCCGCCGTCACCGCAGCTTCCGGTTGGTTCCGCGCTTCCGCCCGCTCAGGGGCTGTCGGCACCCGGCTATCCAGCGGCTCCCGGCACACCGGTCGCCCCGATTGTTCCCGGCAGCGTGGGCCCCGGCGGTCAGAGCGGACAGTTCGGTGCCCCGGCACCGCAGACGAATGTGGTGGCGATTGTTGGCCTCGCGCTGGCTGTTGCCGGGTTCTTCAGCGCCTTTTTCCCCGGCACCCTTGCGATTGGGATTCTGCTGCTGATCCCTGCGTTTGTGCTTGGCATCATCGGTCTGCTCCTTCCGAACCGGCCGCGGCTTCTTGCCGCTATCGCGGTGGCCGTCAGCCTTATTGGCGGCATCACGGGCGTCATCACAACAGCGTTTTGGTTCACCCAGACGGTGACGGACGCCCTGGACGTGCCGGCGGAGTATGGCTCAGACGGTAACAACCCACTGCTGCCCGGCGACGACTACGACTACGACTACGAGGATGACGCTGGGACCAACGAGTTTGGGGCCGACGGTACCGACGACTACCCTGACGTGCCAAGCACATACCCCGTTGATCTGTACGCGATGCCTGGCATTATCGGCGAGTTTGGCTACGGAGAAATCATCACCTTCAGCAGCGGTATCAGCGTTGAGCTGACGGCTCCGACGCCGTACGAGCCGACGGACGCCGCCGTTGGCGAAGACGGCGGGGAGAACCTCCGGGTTGAGATTACGGTGACGAACACCTCGGATGAGGACTTTGACCCGTACATGATGAGTGTTCTTGGCGTCTCGGAGGGCTACTCGGTCAGTGAGATCTACGACGACACCATTGACTCCTATCTGATCGACATCGTTCCCGCCGGCCAGAGCATCACCTACTCCGCCGCGTACTCCGTGGCCGATCTGGACGATCTTGTTTTTGAGGTTGTCCCCGACGTCTCCGACACCGAGCGCGCCCTCGTGCGCTAACCGGCGACCCGTCGAACCCCCGCCGTGCCCTCCCAGCCGGGTGCGGAGCTTGGGGGCGTAGAATCGCTCAGCCGACATCCTGAGCTCCATCCCGGGATGCGGGACCCACCGTCTGTCGTTACGGCACAGTCACAAAGGATCAGGCATGTCAGCCGAGAACACCCCGTCAGCAGCATCATCGGAGAGCACGACGGAGGCCGTCCAGCCCGCCCCCGCCCGTGAGGTGCCGGTGGCCCGGCAACGGTCGCGCCGATCAAAGGTTGTGGAGCACGCACTTGAGTGGGTGCTGTTTGAGAGCCGTTGGCTGCTCGCGCCCATTTACCTTGGCCTGATTGCGGCACTGATTGTCATCCTGATCAAGTTTGCTGAAGAGCTTGTCCACTTGGTCACCCACATTTTTGAGGAAACGCCCGATGACGTGGTCCTTGGTGTGCTCAGCCTGCTTGATCTTGCGCTGCTGTCCAACCTGGTCCTGATTGTCATCCTGGCCGGGTACGAGAACTTTGTGTCCAAGATAGCCGCCGCGCGCGACGTTGAGGACCGGCCCAACTGGATGGGCCACATCGACTTCTCCGGTCTGAAGATGAAGCTGATCGGGTCCATCGTGGCGATTTCGGCGATCGGACTGCTGAAGGACTTCACCGACCTGGGTACAAGTGACGCGCTGGACAACACCGCTTTGACCTGGCGAGTTGTGTTGCATGTGACGTTCCTGCTGTCGGGTATCGCGTTTGCCTTCTCCGACTGGCTGGGGGAGAAGCGGTTGATGCTCAGCCAGCTGACACACTCCAACGACTGAGAACCCTCCCGGCTCGGGTACGGGCTGGCGGGAGGTGAGTCGGTGCTGGTGGGGCAGCACTGGTGCTGCGGTGTTCGACGTGGTTCTGGGACGGGTCGAATGGGACGTGACGGCACGTGGAGAGGGGGGCAACCCGAGCACACTTCGGAGGCTTAGCTAAGGCTAAGCTAAGTGGTTGGATCGTTGTCCATCACTCTTCCCCGGAGACCCCCGTGAAAACCCCTTCCCTCGATCGCGCCACCCGAGCGCGTTCCGCGTGCGAGAACCTCGTGACGCGTCCATCTCGTTCAGTGCTGTCGATGGTGGCTGCGGCGGTCGCCGTTGCGCTGTGTGCAGTCCCCATGAGCGCATCCGCTCAGCCGGTTCCCGCCGAGCCCGCGCTGACTCTCAGTGGCACGCCGTCTGCCGCCGGCGCTCGAACCATCACCGACGCCGAGCTTGAATGGGGGATCAACGGCCAGCTGCAGCACGCCTCCCAGGCGGGTGGATGTGACTACCTGAGCGCGGGAACAAGCGACGGAACCCTGGCCGACTACGCGACCGAAGACGGTAACGTGCGCATCATCAAGCGCAAGGCGGACGGTTCACACGCGGCGACCGGATGGTCGACCCGATGCACGTACGACGGTGTTGACTCAACCAACGGTCAGCGGCTGCTGATGAGCGGTGGAACGGGGGACGTCGCTGCGGACGGCTCGGCACAGATCGCCTGGACCGGAACTGCAACAATCAACTCGTACGGCGGCCTGCTGCCTTGGTCAATCAGTAACCCTGTTCTTCACCTCGACGCGAACGGTGACGGCACTCTGCGCGCGACGCTTGGCGGCTTCAACTCCAACCATGACCGTCCGTTCATCAAGGTGCCGATCGATTCGGTAGAGGACGTTGAGATTGCGACCGTTCGCGGCGGAGTCCTGGACGCATCACACGATTCTGTGCTTGATCTTGCCTTCGCCGGGGTTGACTACTTCCCCCTCGTTGACGGTGTGCGATCCTCCACGTCTGCGATTGACGAGTCGATCAAGCAGACGCAGGGGTGGGGATCGTGGCCAACCGGATTTGTTGACTTCCACTATCTGACCGGCCTGTCCTCCTACTGGCACAGCAGTGGCGGTTCCGCCGACGCGAACAAAGCGCCCGACCCGCTGACGGTCAGGCTTGACGGGGCGGAACATGACACGGCCCCGGCTATCGTGCGGGAGCCGCAGTCGGTGACACTCAGCGCGGGTGCCGAGCCGGTCCTGTTGTCCTCGACCGCTGGGTCACCGCGTCCAACGCTGCAGTGGCAGGAGAAGCAGGGGGAGACGTGGAATGACCTTCCCGGTGCCACGGGGGATGAGCTTCGGCCCGGCGTTCTGAGCGAGGCGGACTCCGGCCGGACCTTCCGTGCGGTCGCGACCTCGTCGTCTGGCCGGGTGGAGTCCGCGGCGGCGGTTCTGACCGTTGTGCCCAAGCAGCCCGTGCAGATCACCCGCCAGCCCTCCTCCGTCAGCAGCGAACTCGGGTCTTCTGTGGTGTTCAGCGTGCAGGCGAGCGGGTCAACGCTGAGCTACCTGTGGGAGCGAAGCACCGACGCGGGCCGGAGCTGGTCAGCGTATGGCGGGACGGGAGCGTCAACGGGCTTTGAGATTTTCCGGACCGCGTCGGCGTCGGGGTACCTGTATCGCGTCACCGTGAGCAACGGAGTTGACCCGGCCGTTGTCTCCGATGTGGCGACGCTCACTCTCAATGCGGCTGAGCCGGTTGTGGAGCGGCAACCGCAGAGCGTTGAGGTTCCGGAGGGGACCACCGCCCAGTTCAGTGCAGCGGCGACCGGTATTCCGCTCCCCACCTGGTCGTGGCAGATCAGCCGTGACGGCGGAGACCACTGGGAGCAGTTCTCCAGCCAGTCGGCTCGAGCGTCAAGCAACCTGAGCTCTCCGGTGTTCTCCCGTGCCGATGACGGTGCTCTGGTTCGGATTGAGCTGAGTAACTCAAGCGGGACGACCCACAGCGAGAACGCGCTCGTTCGTGTTGTTGCTGTGGAGGATTCTCCTGTTGTGCGATTTAACCTGCGCCAGCCGTTGAGCGATGACGGCAGCGTCGTGCGCGGTGTGGTCAGTGGTGCCGGTTTTGCCGGTCTGGTCTCAGCGTCCGGTCCTTTTGTTGGCGGACTTGTTGATGTGACGACGACGCCACTGAGTGACGCAACTCCGGAGAGCATCGTGACGGGGTCCATCAGCGTTGACCCCTCATCCCTGGGCGGTGGTGTGTTTATGAACACCTTCGCCTCGGTTGATCCCACCCTGATCAACCTGGACCATCGCTACCGCTTTGTCCTCTTTGGGGCTGAGGAGACCCCGTCGGTGATCGCTGACGCCGCGGTCATCCTGACCGGGCAGAGTGCACCGGCCTTTGTTGATGAGCCGCGCTCTGTCACGGTTGCAGCGGGGGAGGACAGTGTCCGACTGACCGCGGCGGCGACCGGACGGCCGGAACCGGATGTGAGCTGGCAGATTCGTTCGGCTGGTACCGAGTGGGCTGAGGTTGAGGCCAGCTGGTCACAGCCGGCGGCGCGGCAGGCTGACGGTGCGGAGCAGGAGGAGGGAACGGCCCGTGCCGAGCTTCGGGTACCCCTGGACGGCGTGACGGGGGACACGGAAGTCAGGGCGGTCGCAGACAACGGAATCGGGGCACCGGTTGTATCGGCCATTGCCGTGATCACCATCGACGCGGAGCAGGGCGCGGAGACCGGCACTGATGGCGATTCCGGTTCGGGCGCTGATCCCGGCACGGGGTCCGATGCCGGTTCCGGTGCCGATGCTGATTCCAGCGCGGACGCTGATAGCGGTGTTGATGCTGATTCCAGTGCGGATGCCGGTTCCGGTTCTGATTCTGATTCAGCCAATGCCGACGGCAACAATGCTGTGGACGGTGCAGCCGCCGTGAACGGTGGCACTCCCGCCACGGATGACCAGGGAACCGCCACACCCGGTGGCGCGGCTGACGACCCATCCTCACCGCGCGGCAACACGCTGGCCGCCACCGGTTGGTCCGGAATCGGTGCCGCGGGCGCAGCGCTCAGCCTGCTGGCCCTTGGCCTTGCCGGGCTGGGTTCACGTCGCCGCTCCGACTAAGCCTCGCTGCCCCCGACAGTGCCCCGCTGATCCGCCCGCGTGACGGATCGGCGGGGCACCGTCGTCCTACAGGCCGCCGGTGGACCAGAGGCGGTCAGAGCTGCCGCTGATCGTTGAGGCGATCGAGAGCGCCTGCGAGTCGCTGAGGGACGCAACGTAGTCAATAACCGCGCGGCTTCGGCCGCGGCGGATGATACTTGCGTCGTCGGTTGGACCGCTCAGCACCTCCGGATACTCGCGCCGGAGTGCGCTGTAGTCGTCGATGGCGACCTCCATGGACTCAAGGAGTCGCCGGGGTGCACGGTCGGAGTCATGCCTGTCCTGGAGCCAGGCGTTAAAGCCGCTCACAAGCGTTTCAATGACGGTGCCCTGCCCCCGCTGCACCGTCGCCAGGTCGGGCCGGTCAAGCACAAAGCGCGAGTGCACAAACTTGAGCACGTTCACGTCGTGCCAGGACTGCTGGGACAGGCGAACAAAGCCGCTGCGGACCGAGGGACGCTCGTCGACAGTGATGCCACCCTTAAAACGATCAAGCCAGCGACCGGTGAACGCGGTGATGGCCCGTTCCGCCTCGCTTCCCCCGTCAAAGGGAATGGCCAGCAGGGTGTCGCCCAGCTCGATGGAGACCTGCTCACCGGCCAGCCTGAACGCGTCGGGATCGGCGCTCCAGGCGTCCTTGCGCTGGATCCGACGCCACAGCATCTCCAGGCCGTGCCCCGGAGTGCGTGAGCGTGCCCTGAGCTCTGCGTCGGAGCGCTGCGCCAGTTCGGCTGCGTCCCTGAGCCAACTGCGCAGTTCACCGGACACCGACGTCTGCTGGAGGACACCAGCGCGGTAGAAGTCGTCAAGGTCGTGGATGGA
>JBQELM010000078.1:0-7755 GCA_052103915.1 Mycetocola sp.
CCCGGCACGCTTGATGCCGATCAGCGCCTCAAGGATGGCGCGGTCGCGGTCGATCCAGCCGTTGGCCGCGGCCGCCTCGATCATTGCGTACTCCCCCGACACCTGGTACGCCCACACCGGGACATCACTCGCGGCGGCGACGTCGGCCAGCACATCCAGGTAGCTCATCGCGGGCTTCACCATCAGGACGTCCGCGCCCTCTGCGGCGTCAAGCGCGGCCTCGCGCAGGCCCTCGCGCCGATTGCCCGGGTCCATCTGGTAGGTCCGGCGGTCGCCGGACAGCTGCGAGTCGACGGCCTCACGGAACGGGCCGTAGAACGCCGAAGCGTACTTGGCCGAGTACGCCAGGATCGACACCTCGTCAAAGCCGGTGCTGTCCAGCGCATCACGGATGACGGCAACCTGACCGTCCATCATCCCGCTCGGTGCAACCATGTGGGCACCGGCGCGGGCCTGGGCGACGGCCATGTCGTAGTAGCGGGCCAGGGTGGCGTCGTTGTCCACGCGTCCCTGAGCGTCACGCACACCGCAGTGGCCGTGGTCGGTGAACTCGTCCAGGCACAGGTCCGTCTGGATGACCAGGTCATCACCGAGCTCGGCACGCAGCAGCGCGGTCGCCACGTTCAGGATGCCGTGCTCGTCGGTGGCACCGGAGCCCTCGGCGTCCCGCACCTCTGGCACACCAAACAGGTTGATGC
Organism: Mycetocola sp.; assembly: GCA_052103915.1. GTDB lineage: Bacteria > Actinomycetota > Actinomycetes > Actinomycetales > Microbacteriaceae > Mycetocola_B. The sequence goes on from JBQELM010000078.1 coordinate 699, forward strand.
CGCCGATGCCTGCCTCTGCCGCCTCAACAGCCGCGCGCCGAAGCGAATCAAGACTGTGCTGCACAACACCCGGCATGGAACCGATCGGCTGGGCCTCGCTCAGGCCCTCACGCACAAACATCGGCAGAATCAGCTCGGCCGGGTGCAACCGGGTTTCTGACACAAGACGGCGCATAGCCGGGGTGGAACGGAGACGACGGGGACGATCAACGGGGAAACTCACCCGACCAGCCTACGCTCGCCGCGCTGAGGTCGCAGTCGGGGCGGTCGGTTCAGCGGGAACAGCGGGGACATCCAGGTCAGCCGGGTCAGCGGGAACAGCGGGCACGACCGGGACAAGCATCTGCCTGTACTCCTGCGCCACCCGGTCAACGGCGTTGCCCGGCGTTGCCTCAACCCCCGTGGCCCACAGCTCAAGCGAGGCGCGAACAATGGCCGACACCGCGTCGAGGGCCAGCCGGATCCTGGTGCGGGACAGTGCCCCGCCTGCCCGGTCAAACATGAGCTCAACCAGCTGCTCAACCAGTTCGGCGTCCGTCGACTGCGCCACGTGCAGCAGCCGTTCGTCCTCACACAGCAAGCGACGGGTGCGCTGAATGATCTCGCGCGCGATGGGATCCCTGTCGATCTCGTGCACGATCCGACGGGCCTGCGCCACAATGCCGTCCACACCGGCACAGAGGATTCCGGCGTCAAGTGCCGCGACGGCCTGCTGCTCGGCAAGACCCTCCGGCTTCAGGACCGTGTGCTCCTTGCTGCGGAAGTAACGGAACACCGTCCGCGCCGACACCCCCGCCCGCGCGGCGATGTCGTCAACGGTGGTGTGAGCCGACCCGTTCTGCTCAAACAGCTCAAGGGCAGCAAAGGTAATCCGCGTGGCGGTTTCTCGGTGTCGGCGCTCACGCGCACCGATCGGCTCATCGCCGGAATCCTGCGGCTCCACCCGGGGGTCGGCTAGGCCTGTTGCGCCCACGTTCACTCTCCTTGACCCCTGCCGTCATCAGAATGTCGGTCGAATGGGGAATACTGTCAGTCACTGACAGTTTTACTCAGGGTGCCCTGCGGCGTCCACCCGACGCCCGGCACCTGACTCCGTCGCTCCGCACAGCACCCGTGGCCATGTCACTATCCGGCCACGCTAGAACACACCGAGAGGTCCCCACCACCCGATGAACCAACCCAGCACTCCCACCCCGCACCGCCTGAGCGGTCTTGAAAAACGCGTCATCGGCCTGCTGCTTGTCGCCGCCTTTGTTGTCATCCTGAACGAGACGATCATGGGCGTTGCGCTGCCGATGATCATGGAGGAGCTGTCGATCACGGCGGCAACCGGCCAGTGGCTGTCGACCGCGTTTATGCTCACGATGGCGATTGTTGCGCCCACAACCGGCTACATCCTGCAGCGCTTCCGGCTGCGCTCGGTGTTCATCACCGCCATGTCGCTGTTCACCGCGGGAACGCTGATTGCTGGCCTGTCGTCCACCTTTGCTCCGCTGCTGCTCGGCCGCATCGTGCAGGCCAGCGGCACGGCCATCATGATGCCGCTGCTGATGACCACGATCCTGACGATCGTCCCCGCCGCCTCGCGCGGTCGCATCATGGGTGCCGTGTCGATTGTGATCTCCGTCGCCCCGGCCATCGGTCCGACGGTGTCCGGCGTCATCCTGCAGTCGCTGTCCTGGCAGTGGCTGTTCCTCAGCGTTCTTCCCGTTGCGGTCATCGCCCTGGTGCTTGGCATCGTGTGGCTGCGCAACATCACTGAGACACGGCCAGGCCACCTGGACATCCTCTCCGTTGGGCTCAGCGTCCTGGCCTTTGGTGGAATCATCTTTGGCCTGAGCAGCTTTGGCGAGGGTGCCGGTGGCGAGCAGACGCTCTCACCGTGGATCCCGCTCGGCGGCGGTGTTGTGGCCCTTGCCCTGTTCGTCTGGCGTCAGCTCTCGCTGGCACCGCAGGGCCGCGCACTGCTCGACCTGCGCGCCTTTGCCCGGCCGGTGTTCCGTCTGAACATCTCGGTCATCGTCATCGTCATGTTTGCCCTGTTCGGCAGCATCATTGTCCTGCCGATCTACCTGCAGACCGTTCTGGGCCTGAGCACACTCGAGACCGGCCTCATGCTGCTTCCCGGTGGAATCATCATGGGTGTGATGGCTCCGTTTGTGGGTCGCGCGTTCGACAAGATCGGTGCCCGCCCGCTGGTCATCCCCGGTTCGATCATTGCGGCCGTCGCGCTGTGGGGCCTGGCCTCACTCACCGAGTCCAGTGTTCCGATGCTGGTGATCGCCATTCACATGGTGCTCAACATTGGTCTTGCGCTGATGTTCACCCCGCTGATGACCTCAGCGCTCGGTTCACTGCCGCACGAGCTGTACTCACACGGTTCCGCCATCTTCGGCACCATCCAGCAGCTGGCCGCCGCCGCGGGAACGGCGATCTTCATTACGGTCATGTCACTGCGCACCGCCGGTGCGCTGGCCGACGGCGCCGCACCGCTGGCCGCCACGGAGCAGGGCATCCAGGCCGCGTTCCTGACCGGCGCGATTGTGGCCTCCGTCACCGTGTTTGTCACGCTGTTTGTTCGCAAGCGTCAGCCGCTTGAGGACGAGCCGGCACCGACCACCGCCGGAATCGGCACGCACTAGCTGGCACCGGCAGCGTACTGACACCGGCAGCGTGCTGACACCGGCAGCGTGCTGACACCGCCAACGGCCCCTGACCTCGTGCTGAGGTCAGGGGCCGTTGTGCGGCCGTACCGGTGTCAGGCCGAGCGCATGGCCATGGCTGGAGCGGTGACAGCAGCCGGGGCCAGATGCGCCCCTGTCACGCATCGCCCGCGGCGGAGCCGTCAAACGGGTAGATCCGCGCTTGGCTCTTGACCATTGATCGCTGCGACTGCCATTGCTGCTTCAACGCGGCCATCGATGCGAGCCCAGCCGCCTGCGCATGTTTGTCAAAGAGCTGTGTCCATGACAGCATCCGCGGAAGCGCGGTGAGTGGGAATGAGGTGAGGTGCAGGAGATCCCACTCCGGCTCTCCGGCTCGTATCGACAGAAGGTCGGTCACAATCTCTGCGCCCACAAACCGCTGCACAAGGCCACCGGCCCAAAGCTCACGCATCGCGGGCCCCGACACCTCCTCCTGGCTGCGGTAGTAACTCTCCCGCGTGGCGGGCTGGGAGTGGACGTACTCAACAATGCCGATCGACCGCCGCTGCCCACCGGGCGCATCCCAGAGGTCAAGCCCCGGCTGAATGCGAGCGTGTGCCGCACGGTGCACGACAGCGCCGGTCTTCTGCACCCGCTCAACCGTCGTGTTCGCTCCGTGCTCGTCGGTGCGCTGGAGGGCAACCCACTCCCAGCCGACCCGACCGGCATGGGTGGACACGAGCCCCTCGCCCTCGAAGGACGGAGGACGGCCTTCCCCGGTCAGGATGAGCGCGTTGGGGGCTTGTTCGTTCGACGCAACCACCATTCCAGTCTATGGAGAACCCCGTGCGCGTCACCAGAATCGTCTAGAAGCGGTTCATGGTGGCGGGGTCCGGGCCCACCCGTCCTCCCGACTCGAGGGTGTCGATCAGTTCAAGGTCGTCGCCGGACAGCGTGACCTGCGTTGACGCCAGGTTCTCTGCGATGCGCGCCGGGGTGACCGACTTGGGGATCACAATGTGGCCGCTCGCCAGGTGCCAGGCCAGGATCGCCTGCGCGGGGCTGATGCCGTTCCGTTCGGCGATCTCCGTGATGATGGGGTTGCTCAGCGCCTGCCCCTGACCGAGCGGGCTCCACGCCTCCGTCGCCACCCCGTGCCGGGTGTTAGCGGAGACAACAGACCGCTGCTGGAGCGCGGGGTGCAACTCGATCTGGTTGACGGCCGGCACCGTTCCGCCGAGCGCGACAACGGCGTCGAGGTGCTCGGGAAGGAAGTTGGAGACACCGATGGACCGTGCCCGGCCAGAGGCCAGAACGCCCTCAAGCACCTCCCACGTTTCAAGGAACAGCCCGCGTTCCGGTGTGGGCCAGTGGATGAGGTACAGGTCAACACTGTCCAGGCCAAGCAGCTCAAGGCTGCGCTCAAACGCGGCGGGGGCCAGCTGGGCTCCCTGGTCTGAGTTCCACAGTTTGGTTGTGATGTAGAGCTCATCACGGGGAATGCCTGAGGCGGCGATGGCCCGGCCCACACCGCGCTCGTTGCCGTACAGTGCGGCGGTGTCGATGCTGCGGTAACCCGTTTCCAGCGCGGTCAGGACCACCTGCTCCGCCTCGTTATCTGGAACCTGGTACACCCCAAATCCGAGCTGGGGGATGGTGGCACCGGAGTTGAGCGTGATCGTGGGTGAAGTCATGCTTCCATGATGCTCCTCCACCGGCCATCACGCTGTGTGTTTCCCCCGGTGTCATTCATCGTTTGCCTGGGTGGTCTGCGATGTCGGCGGCGTGGGGCAGGATGGAGATGTGACTTTGGGATTTGTACGACACGGGCAAACAGACTGGAACCTCGCCGGACGGCTGCAGGGATCAAGCGATATTCCGCTGAACGACACCGGTCGGCAGCAGGCGCGTGACGCGGTTGAGGTCATCCGTGGTCAGGGCGATCGCTGGAGCGCCGTGGTCAGTTCCCCGCTGTCCCGCGCACGCGAGACGGCCCAGATCATCGCGGACGGCCTTGGCCTCGAGCTTGGTCCCAGCTACAGCGAGCTGATCGAGCGCGACTACGGCGACGCCGAGGGCATTGTTGAGGCAGAGGTTGAGCGTGCCTGGCCGGGCAAGAGCGCCCCGTTCATTGAGAAACTCCCCTCCGTTGTGTCCCGCGGGCTCAGCGGTCTGGAGCGGATCGCCGCCGACTACCCCAATGCCGATGTTGTTGTGGTCTGCCACGGCACCATCATCCGCTACACCCTGGCCGAGCTGGCCGGGCGTGAGCTGCCGCCCATTCGCAACGGCGCCCTCTCCACGGTTGAGCGCGAGGGCAGCGGCTGGGCGGTCACAACGGTCAACGACCTGCCGGTCTGATCCCCGGCATAGCCATGAGCACCCGCGGGTCAGTGCCGAGCGTCACCGATGGACGGTTGTTCCTGGCTGGTGACGGGACGATCGTGTCCAGCGCCTGGCGCACCGCGGCAGGTGACCGATGACTCGTGGTGATCCCACCGGGACCGCTCTGCCCGCGACGGGGCACCCGCACTTTGTCAGCGACCTGATCCCGCACACGCACCGGCATCTGCCCATGCTGCGGGTCCTGCTTCCGCTCTGGGTCGAATCGGTCGAATCGGTCGAATCGGTCGAATCGGTCGAATCGGTCGAATCGGTCGAATCGGTCGACGACAACAAACACGATAAAAGCAGCCCGAGCAACGCCGCCGAAACCAACCCGAGCGACCCCGCCGGAACGAACCCAAGCGGTTTCATAGGCACCCCCGCCACCCTGGGTGGTGTGCAGGGAGCGCTGGTCCGCTGGTCATCCGTGATCCCGCTTGACGGGCAGCTGGCATCCATTGACTGGCACCACGTTGCTGAGGACCTGACCGACTCACGCCCCGGCATCAGTACCCTCGCCCCGGCGACCGGAGAGCTTGATGAGCAGACGCTCGCGGCCCTCCGTGATGCGGTTAGCCACAGCGATGTCGGTGATCGTGGAGAGCTTTCGGTGCTGCGCTGGATGGGATACGGCGAGGGACTGCACACCCGCCACCCGGTCCGCGTCTACGACGACGAGTACGCCCCGTCAACGCTTCGGGCGACGGAGCTGGTCGCCGAACAGCGCATCCCCGAGTTCGCCTGGACCACAGACCTGGCCTGGGGCGCCCGACTCTACGGCGACTCCTTTGTGATTGCGGCAGAGCGCACCGTCATCCATCGTCTGCACGCCGACCCGCGCGTCGACACCATCATCGTCAGGCCAGACTCAGACGTCATGCCGCCGAGTGCCGGCGACTGAGGACTGCACGCGCGGATCACCGGAGACAACACACCCCGGGCCCGCACAGTATTCGCTGTGCGCGGTGTCAGGGGTATTCGGGTTTTACCCATGACAGCGAAAAGGTCAGCACCGTCGCTGGTCCAGAGTTCCGCAAAGCCGCAAAGCCACTCGTCCAGAGTTCCGCAAGGCCGCCAGGGCTCTGGTCCGGAGTTCCGCCAGGCCACCAGGGCTCTGGTCCGGAGTTCCGCCAGGCCACCAGGCCACCAAACCGCCAGGCCCAGATTTCCGCAAGGCCACCAGGCCACAGGTCGGCCGAACCGCCGTGGCCGCTCTCCGCCAGCCCTCACGCCGGCGGCTGGGCCCCAAAAAGCGCCTAGTCGTGCCGCGGCTGCGGCTCAGGCATCCCGGACTGCGCCGACTCGGCAATCGCGTCAAGCAGAGCCGTCACGGTCTGCTCCGGCGACACCACGTGCACGGCAAGACCGGCGTCCTCCGCGTCCCGCTTGGTGCGGGGGCCGATGGCCGCAATCAGGGTGGACTCGGGAAGCTCACCAAACTGGGCCGCAACCTGCTCGGCAACAGACCCGCTGGTCACCAGGATCGCGTTGGTGCGGCCATCAAGCACGTCCTGCCTGACCTTGGCCGACACCTGCTCACCCACGGTGCGGTACGCCACAACGGAATTCACGTCGTGCCCCGCGGCAACCAGCCCCTGCGTCAGCAGCGGCTTCGCCAGCTCCGATCGGAGGGTCAGAATGCGACGGGCACGCGGCTCCCTGGCAGTCAGCGCCGCAAGCAAACCCATGGCCGAGTTTTCGCCGGACGGAACCAGATCAACGCGGTACCCCATCGCCTGCAACGCGGCAGCGGTGGTCTCGCCGACGGCAGCCACCTTTGTGCTGGCGGGAATGGTGACGTTCTGCGAGAAAATCACGTCAACGGTGGTGGCACTGGTCATGGTCAGCCAGTCGTAGCTGCCATTCTCCAGGTCACGCAGGGCCTCGGTGAGGGCCTCGGGCTCCTCCGTTGGCGCAAAGTTAATCATCGGCGCGATGACGGGGGTGGCCCCGCGCAGGCGCAGTTCAGCAGCAACACCGTCTCCCCATGGCCCGCCCCGCGGAACGAGGACGCGCCAACCGGCAAG
>JBQELM010000079.1:0-7701 GCA_052103915.1 Mycetocola sp.
CACCCGAGAGCAGCTCACCGGGCTCTGCGCCGTGATCAGCCGCTGCGACACGGGGACGTAGCTCCAGGACTGACAGACGAAGCCCCGTGGTCACCCACGGGGCTTCTTCTATCTGCACGTGCATCCGGGATGGATGCGGCCGGTGTGCCTAGCGACCGCGCTGTGGACGTGCCCGGTAGGGGTCTACGCCCTTGGGAATGGGGAGCTGGTTTCCACTGAGGGACGACAGCCGGTTCACCACCGCAAGCATTTCTGGCTTGGTCAGCTGCTTCTTGACGGACTTGATCTGCTTGGGCAGGCGGTGCAGCTCAACCGAGTCCTTGTCGGGGCCAACATAAAAAACCTCGACGGGAACGTTGGGGAGGATGCGTCCGAGCTTGCGGATCTCTTCGTCAACGCTGCGCTTGGTCCGTGACTTGGGTCCCTCGGCCACAAGAACAACTCCACCACGGCCAACGGCACGGTAAAGCGCGTCCTGGGTCTTGGGGTTCACGTGGACGGGCATTTCACTTCCCCGCCACCCACGGGGGAGCGAACCGCGGAAGACGGCACCAACAGCTCCGGCCTGGCCAGCGATCTGACCGTAGGCGGCGCGTTCTGCGCGTCGGCCAAGAATGATCATGGCGATCAGGACGGCGAGCAGCACACCGCTGACAATCCAGAGGATTGTTCCGATGACGTTGCCGCGCGAGAGCCACAGCGCAAGTCCTACCGAACCTCCGATTGCAAGAACGGCGCCCAACAGCATCCACCAGACAACGGCCGGGTCATACCGGCGGGTCATGGTGAAGACCTGTCTCATTTGCGCAATACGACCTGGCTCTTTTTGAGCTTTGGGGGTCTTCGGGGAGTCCTTACGTGCCATGGCTAAAAGAATACCGTGAGACGGTGGCTCTCAGAGACACCGCGTTCCCGGCCGAGGGTTTTGTTCGCTCTGCACAGATGGATGAGTGGGCCCCGGTTCCACGGAACCGTGGCAGATTCGGCCACGGTCCCGGTGGTTGCCGAGTCTCTTGACATGGAAAATTCGGGTGCCACGCATCGCCTCATTAACTACACCCTTGTCCGCGTGATCGCGCGGGGGAGTTCAAGTCTTGTGTACGCGGCACACTGTGCCGACGGCGAGGTTGCTCTTCGGGTGGACCGGCCGGACTCGAGTCTTCGTCTGCTGTCCCGAATGGCGGCGTGCGGGCGGTGGGCCTATCCGATTCTGGATATGGGCCAGACGGCGGACGGCGCTCTGGCTGTTGTGATGCCGCTGCGGAGGCAGACGCTTGCGCAGGCGCGTGATGCGCGGGACAGTGCGATTCCCGAGGCACTGTTTGCCCTCTGCAGTGCTCTCATTCTGCTTCATGACGCTGGGCTGTGGCACGGCCAGCTCACGGAGCACAGTGTGCATCGTTACGACGGTGGGTGGGTGCTCACCGGTTGGAAGTCGGAGGCGCTGTCGGAGCTAGAGCGGGGTGGAGCTGCTCCGAGTGAAAGGTCAGAGCAGTTCAGAGGGCCCCATGGCCCACGTGTGTCGGCCGGTGTCCGCGCAGACATTGCCGCCTTGGACCGTATGTACGCGCGCCTTGACACGACCACGGCCACAGCTGTTAGTGGACGGCGTAGCCGGGAGTCCGCTCGGCAGGGCGCCCCTCTTTCTCTTCCGACCGCGGAGCCTGAACTCCTGCCCAGGGAGCGGCTCGTCCGTGACGCCGAGCACTGGGCAGCTCAGGCCGGCGACACCAGAACTCGGGAAGCCTCCACCGCAGATGCGCATCATCGGACGGAGGACAATTCTCCTCGCCGGGTCCTCCGCCGCACTCGGGGGCCGGGCGGTTCTGAGGCGGCGAAAGCCGGGAGCGGGCTGGGCAAAGCGCTGTCATCTGTCTCGGGTGGCACAGTTCACACGCCCCAGGCGAGCGTGATGGCGGCCGAGCCGTCTCGGCGCCATCGCGCGGTGTCGGCCATGCAGGGACGGTCGGTGCGGTGGACAGGGTTTGTCGGACTGGGCGGAGTCGTCTTGGCTGGAATCCTGATGTGGGTGGCCGGATGGCTGTGAACGCCGAGCCTGTAAACGTCCATGTTGTTGTTGCTGCTGCTGTTGCTGTGACGCCGCTCCGAGTGCATCACAGCTACTAAAGCGATCTCAGAAAGATCGCGGCGCATGTCCGTGAGGACATGCGCCGCGATGGTGTCGTGCGAGCGTCGGCTGCGGTTAGATACCGAGAACCGAACGGAAGTCGCCTGACTCCAGGCGGTTCTTCACTGCGACGAGGAAACGGGCAGCGTCAGCGCCGTCGATGATGCGGTGGTCGTAGGACAGCGCAAGGAAGACGGTTGAGCGGATCGCAATTGCTTCGCCCTCAGGGGTCTTCACCACAGCGGGCTTCTTGCTCACGATTCCGGTGCCAAGAATGGCGCTCTGCGGAAGGAACACAACAGGCGTGTCGAACAGGGCACCACGTGAACCCGTGTTGGTCAGCGTGAAGGTTCCGCCAGCAAGCTCGTCGGGCTTCAGCTTGTTGTCGCGGGTCCGGGTCGCCAGGTCAGCGATCTGCGCCGCAAAGCCTGCAACATCCAGATCACCAGCGTTGCGAACAACGGGCGTGAGAAGTCCACGCTCGGTGTCAACAGCGATGGAGACGTTCTCGCTTGGCGGGTACACGATCGTGTCGCCCTCAACCGTGGCGTTGATGATCGGGTACGCCTTCAGCGCCTCGGTCGCGGCAAAGGCGAAGAACGGCAGGAAGGAGAGCTTGTTTCCTGTCTTGGCAAGGAACTCGTCCTTGACCTGCGCGCGCAGTGCAGCAATCTTGGTCACATCAACCTCAACAACAGAGGTCAGCTGTGCCGTGTTCTGCAGCGACTCAACGGCACGCTCCGCCACAACCTTGCGCAGACGGGACATCTTTGTTGAGGTGCCACGCAGCTCGGACACGGGCTCGGGGACGAACGATGAACTCGCCGCGGGGGCCTGAGCGGAGGACGCTGCCGGTGCGCTGGCCTGCGCAGCCTGGAGAACGTCTTCCTTACGGATACGTCCGCCAACTCCGGTGCCGGTGACCGTTGCGAGGTCAACGCCCTCCTTCGCCGCAAGGCGACGAACCAGGGGAGTGACGTAACCGCTGCCACCGACCACGGCGTCACCGGAGGTGGACGCAGCGGGTGCTGACGCCGCCGGAGCGGCTGCGGTTTCTGCCGGTGCGGGAGCAGCGGCCGGTGCCGGTGCAGCCGGTGCCGGAGTGGCAGCAACGGGAGCGGGGGCCTCTTCAACAGCGGGGGCTTCGGCAGCGGGAGCTTCGGCAGCGGGGGCTTCGGCAGCGGGAGCCTCGTCGTTTGACGACGCCGCCGCGCCGGAGCCGTCCCCAACACGGGCGAGAGGGGCGCCGACCTCAACGGTCTCATCCTCTTCAACGAGAATCTCTTCAAGGACACCGGCGATCGGCGACGGGATCTCCGTGTCGACCTTGTCAGTTGAAACCTCGAGCAGGGGCTCGTCTACCTCAACCCTGTCGCCGACGTTCTTCAACCAACGGGTTACCGTGCCCTCGGTCACGCTCTCACCGAGAGCGGGGAGGTTGACGGACTCGCTCATGACGTTGTCTCCTTCGAAAACTGTGTGTGTTCGTTCAATGTGGGGGCCATCACAGGGTGTGCAACGGCTTTCCAGCGAGGTAGAGGAACGCTTCGCCCAGCGCCTCGTTCTGCGTGGGGTGTGCGTGGATCAGGGGTGCGAGATCCTCGGGGTACGCCTCCCAGTTGACGGCCAGCTGGCCCTCGTTGATGAGTTCGCCGACACGGTCACCGATCATGTGGACACCGATGACGGGTCCATCGACCTCGCGAATGACCTTCACGATGCCGGACGTGCCGATGATCTCACTCTTGCCGTTTCCAGCCAGGTTGTACTCGTACGCGCTGATCTTGTCGGCACCGTACTTCTCGGTGGCAGCGGCCTCGCTCAGACCGATCGACGCAATCTCCGGCTGGGAGTAGGTGACCTTCGGGATGTTCACATCGGGGATGATGACCGGGTTCTGACCGGCGATCTCCTCGGCAACAAAGATGCCCTGCTGGAATCCGCGGTGCGCAAGCTGAAGACCGGGAACAATGTCACCGACCGCGTAGACGCCGGGAACGCTGGTTTCCAGACGGTCATTGGTGATGACAAAGCCGCGGTCAATGGTGACCCCGACCTCTTCAAAACCAAGACCAGCGGTGGACGGGCCGCGGCCAACCGCAACAAGCAGGATGTCAGCGCTGATGACCTCGTCGTTTTCGAGGGTGATCTCAACACCCTCGTCATCCTGATCAACACTCTTAAAGCGGGTGCCGATCTTGAAGTCAATGCCGCGCTTGCGGAACTGACGCTCAAGGTTCTTTGAGATGGCCTCGTCCTCGTTGGGTGCCAGGTGCGGCAGGCCCTCAATGATGGTGACCTCGGCACCAAACGAGCGCCAAACGCTGGCGAACTCAACACCAATGACGCCGCCACCCAGAATGGCAACACGGTTCGGAACGTGGTCAAGCGACAGTGCGTGCTCGCTTGTGATCACGCGCCCACCGATCTCAAGACCCGGCAGGCTGCGGCTGTATGATCCCGTGGCAAGAATGATCTTGTCTCCGACGATCGTCTGGTCGCCAACCTGAACAGTTGTGGGGGTGGCCAGGCGGCCCTCGCCCTCGATGACCGTGATCTTGCGAGCCTTGATCAGGCCCTGGAGTCCCTTGTACTTCTTGGCGACAATGCCCTCGCGGTACGCGGTGACCCCGGCGATGTCAATGCCGCCGAAGCTGGCCGTGACACCGTACTGAGCGGCCTCCTTGGTTACATCGGCGACCTCGGCAGCGTGCAGGAGAGCCTTGGTGGGAATGCACCCACGGTGAAGGCACGTTCCGCCCAGCTTGTCCTTTTCGATCAGCGCGACGCTGAAACCCAGCTCGCTTGCTCGCAGCGCTGCAGCGTAACCGCCACTGCCTCCGCCGAGAATGACGATGTCAAACTTCTGCTCCGACACTCGGATATCTCCCTTGTGCATCTGGTTGGTGCGGTGGTGCCGAAGCGCCTGGTAGGCGGTACGGCGGTGGGTAAAAGTCTCCCTTGGCGAGCTTACTACGGAGTGGCGAGCTCCTCGGCGAGCCGAACAAGGGTGCGCAGTGAGAATGCCGTGGCGCCCTTACCTGTGAAGCCGTGCGGGGCGTCGGGGTTGTCGCCCGGTCCTGCGATGTCGAGGTGGGCCCACGGGATCTGCTCGTCGGTTCCGTTCACCGTTCCCACGAACTCCTTGAGGAAGAGTCCCGCGGTGAGGGTGCCACCAAATCCGCCGATCTTGGCGTTGATCAGGTCGGCAACGTTGGACCGAAGGGTCTCGCGCAGTTCCTCGGGGAACGGCATTGCCCACATGGCCTCGTCGGTATCGGAGGCAAGGTCAAGGATCTGCGAGGTGAGGTCTGTGTTTCCCATGACCGCTGCGGTCCGGCGACCGAGAGCAACAAGCGCCGCGCCGGTCAGTGTTGCAACGTCAACGATGGCGTCCGGCTGCTCCTCTGAGGCCATGACCAGGCCGTCAGCGAGGACAAGGCGTCCCTCGGCGTCCGTGTTTGTGACCTCAACCGTTGTGCCGTTTTTCATGGTCAGAACGTCATCCGGGCGGATTGCGGTTCCCGACGGCATGTTCTCGGCCACACACAGCCACGCGGTGATGCGGGTCTTCACGCCAAGACGGGCGGCGGCAACGAGGGTGCCAAGGACGGTTGCAGCGCCGGCCATGTCGTACTTCATGCCGGTCATTGAACTGGCTGGCTTGAGGGAGAGGCCACCGGTGTCAAAGGTGATTCCCTTTCCGACCAGGGCGAGGTGCGTCTGTGCGCCCTCCGGCTGGTAACTGAGCTTGACCAGGCGCGGCGGCCGTGACGAGCCCTGGCCCACACCGCTGATGCCGCCGAAGCCACCATCGGACAGGTCCTTTTCATCCCAGACGGTGACCTCAACAGGAAGAGAGGAGACAGCTTCGATCGCGCGCGCCGCGAGCTGCTCCGGGGGCAGGTCGCGACCCGGGGTGTTTGCCAGATCCTTGACAAGCGCGACGGACTCAGCGAGGGCACGCGCACGCTCAAGCGCTGCCTCGGGGTTGGTGTCCGCACTGTGCAGGACAACGGCCGGGACAACGGTGGGACGTGCCGTGCCGGTTCCGCGGTAGGCGCTGAAGCGGTAGCTTCCCAGCGCAGCACCCTCGGCCGCCGCCGCCAGCAGACCGGTCGGCACAACAACGTGGTAGTCGCCAGCCGTGTCGATGCGAAGCACAGCGGAACCAACGGCACGACGGACACTGCGCGCATCTGCATCAGCGCCAACTCCAACAAGCTCAACACGTCGGCCGTCAATGACCACAACGGCGTGCTGTTCAGCGCGTCCGGTGAAACCAAGTGCGGTCAGTGATGCGGGGGAGACGGCGTCTGAGCCGATCACGGTTGGGGTATCGCCGGAGCTGACCAGGAGGAGGATCGTCCCCTCCGCGGTGCTAAAGGCGTCGTCAGTGGACAGAGTCAGTGTGGGAAGTGCCATGTCTCCATGCTAGAACCGCGTCTTGACGTGTTCGCTCTCGGCGCGCTGGAACGGAGTGACCGAACGCGCGGCGACGCCTAGCATTGAAGAATGCCTGACGCTGATAATTACGCCCTCACCACGGTCGCAGACGGAGTTCCCGAGGGGCTTCCTCTGGTGATGGCACTCACCGGATTTGCCGACGCCGGCTCAACATCGGCGCAGTTCATTGAGTTTGTGCGGACCGAACTTCAGGGGCAGGCCGTTGCGGTCTTTAACAATGATCAGCTCCTTGACTATCGAGCTAGGCGCCCAACCGTGCTCTTTGATCAGGACGACTTCAGGGACTACACCGCGCCACGGCTTGAGCTTGTTCTCGCTGACGACGAGATGGGGCAGCCGTTCCTTGCGCTGCTCGGATACGAACCTGACATGGCCTGGGAGGGCTTCACCGACTCCGTCATGGACCTGGTCGAGCGTTTCAGAGTGTCGGGTGTCAGCTGGATTCAGGGTGTCCCGATGCCGGTCCCACACACCAGGAGCCTTGGGGTTGTTGTGACGGGTACGCGAGCCGATCTGGTCGAACGGTTGACCGCGTGGCGGACAACCATGCGGGTGCAGGCGACACCGCTGCACCGCTTGCACGGCGCGATCAGGGATACAGGGCGACCGGTGAGTGGTTTTGCCGTTCTTGTGCCGCACTACCTGTCGGAGACGGAGTTCCCTGAGGCGCTTGTGACCGCCATTAACAGCGTGAGCGCCGCTGAGGGCCTGATTCTTCCGACCGACACCCTGCGTGAGGCCGGTCGTGCGTTCCTCACCAAGGTGGAGGAGCAGATTGCGGATAATGACGAACTCCAACGTCTGGTGTCGGCCCTTGAGCAGCGCTACGACACTGAGGTCGCCGATTCGCCCGCGCGGTCACCGTTCACTGACGGTGACGGCGAACTGCCCAGCGCCGATGAGATTGCGGCCGAGCTGGAACGCTTCCTCAGCGGGCGTCGTGATGAGGGGCCCGGCACGGGCATCGCCTAACCCTGGCACTAGGCTGGGAGAGTGAATTCGCGTCGATCCTGGCTTGTCTACGGGGTCGCCGTCTTTGTGTACATCGTTGCGGTGCTCCAACGGTCAACGCTTGGTGTTGCCGGGGTTGATGCTCTCGACCGTTT
>JBQELM010000080.1:0-7620 GCA_052103915.1 Mycetocola sp.
CATCCACACCAAAGAAGTCGCGCTCCGCCTCCTCGCTGAGGATCTCGGAAAACCCCGTGCCCGGTGCATCAATGAACACCAGATCGGTGCGGTCAAGGATGCTGTGCTCGTTGGGGATGAGCGAGTACCCGTTTGCGGGTGTGGGGGCTGCCTCCGCCGTCTCCACCCTGACCGGTCCAACCGATGCCAGGTGAAGGTAACTGGACGGGCTGCCCGGCCCGCCGTTAAACAGGAAGCTCACCGGCTGGCTGCTGTCGACATCGTCCCGCGTGTAGGCCACATAAAACACGCGCACGCCGGGAGCTCCGGTCGAGTCATCAAGCACAACCGTTCCAGCGGTCGCCGTATACGGGATGACCTGGCCATTGATGGTGACCGTGTGCTGGGTGGAAACGGCGGTGTCCTGGTCCTCGGCCGGTTCCGTGTCAGAGAACACAACCGCGTCTCCGGCACGCGGCGTGCCGGTTGAGGGTGCCCCGGCTGCGGGGTCGGGCGTGTGGGTCATGAGGTCCTCCGAGTGCTGAGAGCGAGTTCCCGTCGCGCCTGCTGCGCCACGGGGTCGGGAACGGGGGCGCTGAGCACCAGCCGCTTGGTGTAGTCCTGGGCCGGTTCGCGCAGCACCTGGGCCGCCGGACCCGACTCAACGATGCGGCCACCGCGCAACACGACAACGTTCTGGCACAGGCTCTGCACCACAAACAGGTCGTGACTGATGAACAGGCAGGCAAAACTGCGCTCCTGCTGCAACTGCCTGAGCAGGTCAAGGATGTCGGCCTGAACGGACACGTCCAGGGCGCTGGTGGGCTCGTCGGCGATCAAAAGCTGAGGCGACAGCGACAGCGCACGCGCAATGCCCACCCGCTGCTTCTGACCCCCCGACAGCTCGTGCGGGTAGCGGTCGCGCCACGACGACGGCAACCTGACCTGATCAAGCAGACGATCAACCGTTGACCTGATCTCCGACCGGCTGCGACCGCCAGCGCTACGGAGCGGTTCGGCAATCGACTCGCCGATGCTCAGCCGGGGGTTCAGCGATCCGGACGGGCTCTGGAACACCACACCGATGTCCGCACGGCGGCGGCGCTGCTGGGCCCGCGGCAGGGACGCCAGATCCTCACCATTGATCAGTACCCGCCCGCCGGTGAGCGGGGCGAGGCCAAGCAGACTCCGGCCGATGCTCGACTTACCCGAGCCGGACTCACCCACAAGACCAAGCACCTCACCCGCGCGGATGCTGAAACTCACGCCCGTCACCACGTCGGGTGTCCGGGCAAAACGGGTCCGGTAGTTGACCCTGAGCCCCTGCACCTCCAGAACGGGGTGCGCGGAGACCGGGGCGGGCGGTGCCGTGTCCCGGCCGGTGGGCACAGCCCGGAGCAGCTCACGCGTGTACGCGGCGGCGGGGGAGGCAAAAAGCTGACGGACCGGTGCCTCCTCCACGATCTCGCCCGAACGCATCACCACCACACGGTGGGCCAGGTCGGCAACAACACCCATGTCGTGGGTGATGATGACGACCGCCGTGCCCAGCTCCGCGTTCAACCGGCGGAGCAGGTCAAGGATCTCCTGCTGAACGGTGACGTCCAGGGCTGTGGTCGGCTCGTCGGCGAGCAGCAGCTCGGGTCCGGCGGCCAGCGCGATGGCGATCATGATGCGCTGCAACTGCCCGCCAGAGAACTGGTGAGGGTAGTGGGCCGAGCGGGTCGCGGGCTCCGGAATGCCGACCGTAGTCAGCAGTGCCGTCACCTCGGCGTTCCGGGCCACAGCGTTCAGCTCCGGCCGGTGCCGGGCGAGCACCGCCGACACCTGGTGGCCAATCGTGAACACCGGGTCAAGGGCCGCGACCGGGTCCTGGAAGACCATAGCAATACGCGAGCCGCGCACGCCGTTCAGCGTGGACAGCGACGCACCGTTCAGCTCCGTCTGGCGGTAGCGGATGGAGCCGTCAACGCGTGCGCTGCCGGGCAGGAGGCCAAGCGTCGCGAGCGCCGTGACCGACTTGCCCGAGCCCGACTCACCCACAACCGCGACGATCTCACCGCGGTTGACGTGCAGGCTGACACCGGCGACAGCGTCCTCCGGTGAGCCCTCAAACCGGACCCTCAGGTCGCTGATCGTCAGGACGGTGTCCGGGGTGCCGTCGACCCGTCGAGCCTCGTCCTGTCCGGCCTCGTCCTGCCCGGCCGCGTCCGGTCCGGCCTCGTCTTGCCCTGCCGCCTGCTGCTCAGTCATCGTCGAGTGCCGCATCCAGTCGGGTCAGCGCGATGACGTAGATGCGCAGCGCGGTGATCAGGTTGGCGACGCTGGCGAACTCGTCGGGGCCGTGCGGGGTGCCGTGCTCCGGCAGGATGAAGTCGGGCCGGGCCGGCTCCTCACCCTCGGGCAGCACGCCGGGGATCCGACCGAGTCCAGGACCAAAGGTGATCGCGTTGGGTAGGACCCGCGAGTGCGTTCCACCACCCATGGCAAACGGTTCGGCGTTCACACCGAGCACCTGGTTGAAGGTGTCCTGGAGAAGTGTGACCACCGGGTCGTTCCGGTCGATGTGGAACGGGGGAGCGTTGTCGAACCCGATGACGGACCCGCCAGCCGGGGCAACCGCAGCGGCCAGCGCCTCAACCAGTTCCTCGTGCGGAACCGTGACCGGGTAGCGGATGTCCAGGTGCAGGGCCAGGCCGCCCTCGTGCGGGCGGAGCAGGCCGCCGTTCTGGGTGAGCCGGCCGGACACGTCGTCCTCCCGCGCGGTACCTGCACCGTCTCCGTACGGGGTGGCGAGCACCTGCGCGATGGTGGCCGCGGCGGCACGGTCGGCGTCGCCGAGCAGCCCGCTCTGCACGAGAGCCGTGCTGAGCAGCAGGATCGCGTTCTGGGTGCCCTCGGGGAAGGCGGCGTGCCCGGACTGGCCGCGTGCGTGCAGCACAGCCCCCGCGTCCGCCTCACTCACGGTGAGGGTGCTGCGCAGCTCCTCCGGCAGTGCCGCGATCGCCTGCGTCACCTCGTCGGCACTGCGCCCGGCGAGGACCAGCTGCGCGGTCGCCGGGACCGCGTTCTCTGCGACACCGGCGTTCAGTCCGGCCAGATCGTCACCGGTGGGGATGAAGAGGCGGATGTTCAGCCCGCCCTTCTGGGCAAAGTTCACCGGGAACGGGCCGTCGGTGACCAGCGAGATCTTCGGCACGGGGCCGTGCTCGGCGTAGTAGGCAAGGTCGGCCATGCCGATCTCCTCCGCGCCGCCGTAGATGACGCGCAGCCGGTGCCGAAGCGGAATGCCCAGGTCGCGGAACAGCCGCAGCAGGTACAGGTCACCCACCGCCGGCCCCTTGTTGTCTGAGGCGCCGCGGCCGATGATGAAGCCGTCGCGTTCAAACGGTGCGTACGGCTCAAGCGTCCAGTTGTCTCCCGCAGGGACAACGTCAAGGTGCGAGGCCAGGCCGATCTCCGGCTTGCCGTCCTCACCATCGGCCAGCACGGTGACCGCGTAGCCCTCGTGGGTTGAGGTCTCAAAGCCGAACTCCTGCGCCCGCTGCACGGCACGGGTGAGCACCCGCTCCACCTCTGGACCAAACGGGGCGCCGGGGGCGGCAAGGGTGGGGTCGCCGACGCTGGGGATGGCCACCCAGTCGATGATGTCGGCGATGAACTCGCTGCGGTGTTCGGCGATCCACTCATCAACGCGGGCGAGCAGGGCCGTTTCTTCCGGGGACAGTTCTGCGGGTGTTGTCATGAGCGTGCTCTCTTTCGTCTGGACGCGGAGGTGAATCGACCGGGCAGTCCGCGGTGCGGTCGCAGGTCGCGAAGCAGAGCGCTGTTGCGCGGGGTGAGGGTGGAGGCGAGGGCCTCGCCGATGAAGTTGATGGAGAGAACCATGAGCACGATGGCCAGACCGGGCGGCACCCAGAGCCACCACTCGTAGGACAGCACCCGCATGCTCTGTGCTGCGGTGAGCATGTTTCCCCAGCTGGGGTCGGGCTGGGCGACGCCGAGGCCAAGGAAGCTCAGCGCGGCCTCGGCGAGGATTCCTCCCGCGACGGCGAGGGTCGCGTTCACCAGGATGGGGCCGTAGGCGTTCCGCAGCAGGTGGCGGCCGATGATGTGCCACGGGCGGACGCCGAGCGCCCTGGCGGCGAGCACGTACTCGCGTTCGCGCAGCGACAGCAGTTCGGCGCGGACAAGCCGTGCCAGGCCCGTCCAGTTGAGGATGCCGATGATCAGGATGACGTTCCAGATGCTTGCGCCGAAGATGGCGGCGAGTGTGATGGCGATGGCGTAGAACGGGAAGCACATCACGATCTCGGTGAACCGCATCAGCACGGTGTCTGTCCGCCCGCCGACGTACCCGGCGATGGCTCCGATGGTCACACCGATGACGACCTGAAGCAGCACGGCGGCAACACCGACCAGGACGGAGATCCGGCCGCCGTAGAGCAGTCGGGCCAGCACGTCGCGGCCGAGGGCGTCGGTGCCCAGCGGGTGTTCGGCGCTGGGGGCCGCCTCCAGGTTGCTGAGGTCGATGTCGTTGGGGCCGTAGCCGCTGAGGATCGGTGCGGCCAGTGCTGAGGCGACGATGGCCAGCAGGATGCCCGAGCCGATGAGGAACAGCGGCTGACGCAGCAGGGTGCGGCCTCGACGACCGGGCAGCGTTGTGGCGCTCGCCTTCGGGGGTTCGGTGATGCTCATGCGCTCACTCTCACTCTCGGGTCGACGATGGCGTAGATGATGTCGGCGATCAGGTTGGCGACAACGGTGATGACGGCGAGGAACATGATGATTCCCATCAGCAGGGCGTAGTCGCGGTTCTGTACGGCCTCGTAGTTGAGCCGGCCGATGCCCGGCCAGCTGAACACCGTCTCGGTCAGGAGCGCCCCGGACAGCAGCGTTGGGATTTCAAGCGAGATGATGGTGACCAGCGGTTTGGCCGCGTTTTTGAGGACGTGAACCCACACGACCTCGCCGGGCCCAGCGCCGAGCGCAAACTGGGTGCGCACAAAGTCCTGGCCGAGGATTTCGCTGACGCTTGAGCGCAGGTATCGGCTGAAGACGGCGATGTTGACGGCGGCAAGCGTCACGGCAGGGAGCACCAGGTGCGAGGCGATGTCGAGCGCCTGGTCCAGGCCGGTGTGTGACGCGCCGACGGTGACAACACCGGAGGTGGGTAGCCACTTCAGGTCGGCGGCAAAAATCTTGATGAGCACCATGCCGAGGAAGAACGTCGGGATGGACAGCGCAATGAACGACACAACGGACAGGACGATGTCGCCGGCCGAGTTGCGGCGGAGTCCCTGGTAGATGCCAACCGGCAGGGCAACAAGCAGGGTGATGATGAGCGCAGCCCCGGCGAGGAGCACCGTGTTTCCCACCCGGGAGGCCACAACGCTGGCGACGGGTGCACCGTACTGGATGGAGTAGCCCAGGTCACCGACGACGGCGCGACCGGCCCACTTGACGTACTTCAGCCACAGCGGGTCGTAGTAGCCGACGCGGCGCAGCAGCTCTTCCTTCTGCTCCGGGGTGGAGTTGGGGTCGATCATGCTGACGTAGGGGTCACCGGGTTGCAGGGTGACAAGCGCGAACACGATAACGGAGATCCCGAACAGGACGGGGATCGCGATCAGCGCGCGACGGAGGATGTATCTGAGCATGTGCTGCTGCCTTCACCGCTGGGGCGGCCGGTTGTGGCCGCCCCAGCTGGTCGGGGGATGAACGGGCGGCGGTGTTAACCGCTGACCGTCCACTCCGTGATTCCCGCGAACGGCTCGTACGGGTACGGCGTGAAGTTGGTCACCGTGGGGGAGACCGCGTAGCCGGAGTTGGGGATGTAGAGCCAGACGCGCACGGCGTCCTGGTTGATCTCGGTCAGCCACTCGCCGACCTCTGCCTTGCGCTCGGGCCCGTCGATGGTCGAGTTGAACTCGTCGGAGATTTTGGTCAGGCTGTCTGACTCGTAGCGCTCCCACCAGTGGTTGTTGGAGTACTGGCCGGGGCGGAACGTTCCACCCATGAGGACACCGTCAAAGCGCTGTTCCGGGTCCTGCAGGATGGCCAGGGTGGAGTTGAAGTCGGCTGACACCAGCTTCACCTCGATGCCCAGGTCCTGGAGGTTTTCCTGGATGATCGGGGCGGACAGCTCGCGGGTCTTGTTTCCGGTGGGGAAGTTCAGCGTGAAGGTGAACTTCTCGCCGTCCTTGTCGAGGATGCCGTCACCGTCGGTGTCGCTCCAGCCGGCCTCGGCCAGGAGTTCTGTCGCCTTCTCGGGGTTGTAGGCGTACTCCTCCAGGCCCTCCGGGTAGTAGGGGTCGTCGGGGTGGGCGTTGGTGTTGAACAGTTCGCCGTGGCCGTAGAGCAGGCTGTCGACGATGCCCTGGCGGTTGATGCCGTACACAAACGCCTGGCGGACGCGCTCGTCGCTGAAGGTCGGGTTGGTGCTGTCCAGGGTCAGGTACTGGGCGCTGGTTCCGCTCTGTTCGATGAGCTGGTTGCCGGCGTCGGTGTAGGTGTCAAGGTCGGCCTGGTTCCAGGAGGACAGGTCGGCCACGTCGAGTTCACCGTTGAGGAGTTCTGTCTGCGCGGTCTCGGTGTTGGACACCTTGAAGATCAGGTTCTCGATCTGGGGCGCGCCCTCAAAGTAGTTGTCGTTGCGCTTGAGTGCGACGTACTGGTCCGAGGCGAACTCGTCGAAGACGTAGGGGCCGGTTCCGACGGGGTTGCCGAGGAGCTCGGTGGCGTCGTTCCACTCGCCGACGGGTGTTCCCTCCCAGATGTGCTTGGCCAGCACGGGGCGGTCGGCGAAGTAGGACAGTGCGGCGGCGTACGGCTCGTCGAAGGTGAAGCTGACCGTGGTGTCGTCGACGACGGTGATGCCCTCGAGGGTGTCGCTCTTGCCGGAGTTGTAGGCCTCAAAACCGGTCAGCAGCTGGGCGAACTCCGGGGTGTCCAGCGGGAAGTCCTTGTCGGCTGTGGCCGTGTAGGTGAAGGCGACGTCCTCGGCGGTGAACTTTTCGCCGTCGTGCCAGGTGACGTCGTCCGGCAGCGTGAAGGTGAGGGTGCGGCCGTCTTCTGAGTACTCGTAGCCGGTCGCGAGGGACGGCTGGTAGCCCTGCTCTTCGGTGAGGGTGACGAGTCGGCTGTAGACGTTGAAGATGACGCTGCGGTCGTAGTCGGTGAAGTACAGCAGCGGGTTGAATGTGCCGTTGGGGTTGCTCCAGATGGCGTAGCGCAGGGTGCTGGCTTCGCCGCTTGTTGCGGACTGGCCTGCGGCGTCTGAGCCGGCGTCTGGGGTGGGGTTGGCGCAGCCGGTGAGGGCCAGCGCGCTCGCCGTTGCTGCGGCGAGCAGGATGCGTGTGGTGCGGGAAGTCATGGTGCCTTCGGGGTCGGAATGGTGGTGTATTCCGACGACACTAGAGCCGAATTGTTCGGCTTTCTGCCGACCCCGTCACGGGGAGTCAGCGGGCGTCACGCGGTGTCATGCGGTGACGGTTTGTGACGCTCGTGCGTCGTTGTGTAACGCATTCGGTGGGTCGTTGTGTGACGCATCTGGAGGGTCGTTGTGTGACGCATCCGGTGGGTTGGGTTGTGCGGGGCTTCGCCGGGTTGCGTAGGGCTTCGCCTGGTTGTGCGGGGCTT
>JBQELM010000081.1:0-1597 GCA_052103915.1 Mycetocola sp.
GCCTCACTGCACGGGGCGAGTCGGTTGGCGCGTATGCCGCGGCCGACGCCTGGCGGCTGGAGGGAATCAACGACCGCATTCAGCTGTCCCAGGCCGCTGCGCGGTTTAACGCCGAGATCGTTCGGTTCTGGCAGCGCGAGGGCGTCACGATTCAGGACCCGGCTACCACCTGGATCGACCGCGACGTCAGCCTGGCTGAGGACGTCACGATCCTGCCGGGGACGCAGATCCTGCGGGCGACCGTCGTGGGAACCGGCGCAACGATTGGACCGGACACCACGCTGAGCGCCTGCGAGGTGGGGGAGCGCGCCGTCATTCGGCGCACAGAGGCCAACCTCGCTGTCATCGGGGCGGACACGTCCGTTGGCCCGTTTGCGTACCTTCGTCCGGGGACCCAGCTGTCCGATCAGGGAACCATCGGTACCTTCAGCGAGACCAAAAACGCCACGATCGGTCGCGGATCCAAACTGGCCCACTTTAACTACGTTGGTGACGCCGAGATCGGGGAGGGCGTCAACCTGGGCGCCGGAACAATCACGGCCAACTACGACGGTGTGAACAAGCACCGCACGCGGATCGGATCTCATTCACGGGTTGCGAGCCATACCGTTTTTGTTGCACCCGTTAGTATGGGTGACGGAGCTTATACGGGGGCAGGAACGGTGGTCAGGAAAGATGTCCCGGCCGGCGCGCTCGCCATCAATGTCGCCCCACAACGCAATATGGAGGACTGGGTCGCTACGCACCGACCCGGCACAGCGGCGGATGATGCGGCGAAGAACGCATCGTCTGATCGTTGAACGAGGTCGGTTCGGGACCGGCAGGAAGCAGGAACGTGTCAGGCATTAAGGCCTCAGGAGAAAAACGTCTTGTCCTCACCTCCGGACGGGCGCACCCTGCACTCGCCGAGGCAATCGCGCAGGAGCTTGACATCGAGCTGCTGCCCATCGATTCACGCACCTTCGCCAACGGCGAGATCTACGCCCGCTACGACGAGAGCGTTCGTGGATCAGACGCCTTTGTGATCCAGGCTCACTCCGCCCCGATCAACGAGTGGCTCATGGAGCAGCTGATCATGGTTGACGCACTCAAGCGTGCCTCGGCCAAGCGCATCACCGTGATTGCACCGTTCTACCCGTACGCCCGACAGGACAAGAAGGGGCGCGGACGCGAGCCGATCTCCGCTCGTCTGGTTGCCGACCTGTTTAAGGCCGCCGGTGCCGACCGCATCATGAGCGTTGACCTGCACGCCGCTCAGATCCAGGGATTCTTTGACGGACCCGTTGACCACCTCTTTGCGATGCCCGTCCTGCTTGAGCACTTCCGCGAGAAGCTTGACCCCTCAACGCTGACGGTTGTCTCACCGGACATGGGCCGCGTTCGCGTGGCTGACATTTGGAGCGACAAGCTGGGTGCGCCGCTGGCCATCATTCACAAACGTCGCGACCCGCTTGTGCCCAACCAGGTTTCCGTTCACGAGATCGTCGGTGACGTCAGTGGCCGTGTTTGCCTGCTGGTAGACGACCTGATCGACACCGGTCGCACCATCGTGAAGGCCGCTGAGGCGCTGAAGGCGAACGGGGCAACGGGTGTTGTT
>JBQELM010000081.1:1607-5097 GCA_052103915.1 Mycetocola sp.
TCGGAGTTCATTGACTCCGTCGTGGTGACGGACACCCTGCCGCTTCCGGAAGAGAAGCGTTTCCCCACGCTTGAGGTTCTGTCGATTGCTCCGCTGCTGGCGCGCGCAATCCGTGAGGTCTTCGAGGATGGTTCCGTGACGAGCATGTTTGACGGCGCTGCCTAAACGGCCGCTGTGACGCGCACTGCGCGCTGAGAGGGGCCCGCGTGACATGCCACGCGGGCCCCTCTCAGTGTGCTGACGTGTTCAGCGCGGCACGGCTGGGGTGGCCGTGTTGTCCTCACCGACGGTGACGGTCACGCGGGAGAGCGCGGCGACATCGGCCAGGCTCAGGAGGTCGGTGACCGGAATGACCCGGCCGGTGACGGGAAATGCGGGGCCCTCGGCCAGGGCCTGCACGGCGGCGGCGGTGAGGCACGCGGTCGCGAGCGACTGCTCGTGGCCGTATGCGCCGATCTGGCGACCGGTCCGAGTGTTTTCAGCCAGGAGGTCCCATCGGTCGCTTCCCATGGTGGGCGCGGCCGCCATGATTCCTCCGGCCCACGGCATCCGTGTGAGCAGCTGAAGCGCGCGCGTGCTCGGCGCCGAACTCATCGCCAGGTAGTTGTGCACGGTGGCTCCTGTGTGCGCGAGCAGGAACTGGTCGGGAAAATCGGCTCGGAGGTAGCGTCGACGGGGGACTCCGGCTCCGCTCAGCGTGAGTGCCCTGGTGAAGTTCAGGACGGGGCGCGCGGGATGTGCGGCATCGGCTCCGGGGGTTCCGCGGTCGTCGATGGGACGACCGAGTAGACCCTGTGTCCACTCCACTGCTGCGGGGCCGTGTTTTTCGCCCGATCCGAGCGTGAGGGCTACCCGAATGGTGTCGCCCGGCTGCGGGGCGACCGCGGCGGCCAGTACGGTGCTGAGGCCCGGGGCGAGACCCGATGCGCTGATCAGTGTTGTGCCGTGTTGGATGGCTGTGTCGCTGAGCGCGCTCAGGTACGCGGCGGTTGCACTGATGTCGAGCAGGATGTGGCCGCGGGTGGCGGCGGCGAGGTCGGGGTTCTCCACCCCGCTGGTGTTGATGACTACGTCGGGGGCGTGGGTGCCCAGAGCCTCGGTCAGCCCGTTGATGCGGTGTGGGCTCAGTGTGACCGCGACGCCTCCGGTTGGGGCTGTGCGTCCGGCGGGGATGACCTCGTGGCCACGGCGGCGGAGCTCGTCTGCGGTGTGTTTTCCGACGGCGCCGCGGGCGCCGAGGAGGAGGACCCTCATGCTCGTGGGGTCCGGCGCATCAGGAGTGCCCCGCGCAGACGGAACAGCAGTGGCATGACAACCAGGACGGCAATCGGGACAACAATGGCCGTCATCACGGCGATCTGTAGGACAAAGGGGAGTCCGTCGGTGAGGGGGCGCAGCAGCAGGCTGGCCAGGGTGACCAGCGGGAAGATCGCAAGCCAGGTCAGGAAGACACGGGTGAGCGGTCGGGGAGTCGCGGGCATCATTCTCCAAATACTTAGTTGGTATTTGAAGACTAGATCCTCGCGTCAAAAACTGCAAACAGATAGTTGGAGTTGTAGGCTGGTGTCATGGCATGGGACACCGAACGGACGCGTGCGCTTCTTCTTGAGTCGGCAACAACGGAGTTCAGCGCGCGCGGCTGCGCTGGAGCCAGGATTGACGCGATCGCCCGGGGCGCAGGCGTCAACAAGGAACGGATCTACCAGTACTTTGGCAACAAGGACGGCCTGTTCAGTGCGGTGCTTTTGACCGAACTCTCCGGACTCATGGACAAGGCTCGAATCACGGGGACAGGCCCGGATGCGGCGGCGCAGTTCGCCACCCGCCTGTACGACAGCTATGCGCGCCGTCCTGCGCTCGCCCGGTTACTTGCGTGGGAGGGACTTGAACGGGGTGAGGCCGTTGCCGCCGACACCCGCCGTCTTGCCTGCCAGAGCAAGGTTGACCATCTCCATGCCGCCCTGCCCGAGTGCTCACGCGAGCAGGCAGCACAGCTGCTTCTGGCCATCCTTGCTCTCGTGACCAGCCGATGGACCCTGGTGCAGCTGACCGGGCTGATCACGCCGGAAATGACGGCGCGACAGCACCGCGACGCGATCATCGCCCTGGTGCACCAGGCAGCCCGCGGCTAACAGTGGCTTGCCGCGTTGAATCACGGCGAGCCGCGTTTCGTCGAGGCAACGGGAGCATCATAGAGCGGGCAGCCGCGGGCAGCCGCGGGCAGCCGCGGGCGGCGTTCACCTATCGGCTGGCGGCCGCTGGGGCAGAGCTGTCCTCGTTGATGGCTGAGACAAACTCGGCCAGGGCAGCACTGTTGTACTCCTCAACGTCAAGACGAGAGACAGCAACACGTCCGTCATGGGCCGCACGCAGGCCGTCAGCCAGCGCCGGAACCGTGCGCTCAACAATGTGCAGCTCATCACCGGGCAGCGCGCTTGAGACCGAGCCAAAGGCGACACTCACAATGGGAAGACCAACGGTTGCCGCCTCAAGGAGCACCATGGGCTGGCCCTCCCAGTCGCTGGACAGGACAAAGGCGTCTGACGCCTCCATCAGCTGCAGCGGCGTGGACAGTGCGCCGGTGAGGAACGCGGCATCATTCAGGCCCAGGTCTGCGATCACCTTCTCGAGGTGGCTCTGGAGTGGGCCGTAACCAACAAGGATAAGTCGGGTGTCTGGACGTTCGGCGTGGACGCGTGCGAAGGCCCGGATCAGTCGTTCCTGGTTTTTCTCTGCCGAGTACCGGCCAACGCTGATGAACCAGAACGTGTCCGGCTCAGCCATCCGGCGAAGCCACGGACCGTTCTCCTCGTCGGCCGTCGCGCTTGGCGGTGTGATGGCCATGACGTTACGCGCGGACGTAAAACGTGACCTGGGCGCAATACGCCTGAACGAGGACTCGTTGATCTGACTCAGTGCCGGGGAGACCGAGACAAGCGAGTCAAAACTGGCGTACAGCTCAGCGACAGCGCCGAGCGACCGCTTCATCGGGGTTTTGCCGTTCACCGGGCGGCGGGCCTCTGCGCACAGATCGTTGTGCAGCCAGATGGAACGCTGGGATGCGGGGGCGGCCAGGATGAGCTGTGCCCAGAACTGCGCGTACCCGCTGAAGTCAATGGCCCGATCAAAGTGTGCGTCACCAAAACAGCGCTCGGCCTCCGCCTGCCACAGACGCTGCTGGGAGCGCATGCGCTGCCCGATGCGGATCAGGCCAGGGCGCTGGAACACGCGCCGAACCAGCTGGGTGATCTTTGACCCGTTCATCCCACCAACACGAAGCAGGAGCCGAGCGCGCGGATCAATCAGTGCCTGTGTGCGTGCCTCGGCCGCGCTGCGGGGTTTGGCGCAGATGACGGTGACGTCAAAGCGGTCGTAGTCAAGACGGGCGAGCAGATTGAGGATCGAAACGGTGATGCCATTGGGGCGCATGCCGCCGGGGTAGAACAGCAGTCGTTCCTTGCGCTCAGGCTCCGTGGCCGTGAGGGTGAAC
>JBQELM010000081.1:5107-7593 GCA_052103915.1 Mycetocola sp.
TACCCTCCTCCGGGGAGTCGGCCGTCAGTAAGGCGTGTGCCGCCGCGCCGCGCAGCGAGCCCCGGCCAAACAGCACCTCAACAACCCGGGCGGCGGAGTCTCCGGTGTCCTGAGCGGTCAGCTCGCGCTGCCAGCGTTCGCGTCGCTCCCTGAGCTCCGGGTCCTCCTGGCCAGCCAGTGCGCGCTGGAGCGCAGCGACGGTTGTGGACTCGTCGGGGCAGAGCGCGCCGGGGAGCTCGGTCGCCGGCCAGTACATGCCACGGTCGACGGAGTAGTCCTCGGCGTCTGGCGCAAAAAACACGACCGGTCGGCCCAGGGACAGGTAGTCAAAGAAAATGGACGAGAAGTCGGTGATGAGGACATCAGCCAGACCAAGCACCACGTTTGTTGGCATCTCGTCCGGAACAACAACGCCGAACCCCTCGGGCAGCTCGCGGGCAAAGCGGGCAACAGACGGGTGCGGTTTGAGCAGCACTCGCACCTCGTCGCCGAGGGCAGCCTGCATGCGAGCAACACTCTGCAGCAACTCGGCCGCGTTGTTCTGTGGGCGGCCGAAGGTCTCGCCGCGCCAGGTGGGGGCGTACAGCACAACCCTGCGTGAACCCAGCTCGTATCCGGCGTCGTCGAGAGCCTCGCGCACGGATGAGACCAGCTCTGTGTCGTGCTGGAGGTCGGTGCGCGGATATCCCAGTTCAAGAATGGTCCCGGGGAGCAGGCCCTCAAGCCGGTAACCGGTGCGGTACATGCGGTCGCTCATGAACGGGTTCTGCGACAGCAGGTAGTCGGCGCTGAGGAAGTTGCGCGTGACGTTCGCCGATTCAACGGCACCGTTGGGCATATCAAAGCCCATGTGCTTCAGCGGGGTGCCGTGCCACGTGTTCAGGTACACCTGGCCGGGTCGCTTGCTGAACAGCGGAAGGAAGGTGGCGTTGTTGATCAGGGTTCCGGCGGTGCTGAGCGCCATCCAGTAGTCACGAGAGCCACGCTCCACAACCCGAACGCCGGGGGTGGCGGCGAGGGCCTGAACGGATGGGCTGTTGATCTGGGCGGAGTCGATGGCCCAGATGTGCTCCAGGTGCCCCAGCCGGTCGTCGGCGAGAGCGGTGCGGAAGATGGCCTCGGGGTTGCAGAGCGCACCACGGCCCCCAAATGCCTCATAGAGGACAGCGTCCGGATTGACCGGTCGGCGGCGGCAATAGGCCACCCACTCGGTCAGGAGTCCCTGGCGTGCGCGTGAGCGCATGCGGCGAAGCGGGGCGTTAAGTCGGGCGTTGATGGTTCCTCCTGTGAAGCTTTTTTACCCCTACGATTATCGCTGTCGTGCGGGGGTACTGCCGACCGGATGGGCCGGCGGCAGGTGACGATTCAGTGTCGACGCGTAACGATCTGGTTTCTGACCCAGCGCGAAAGCCGATGCGAGGGCCGTTCAACCCAGCGCTCAAACAGAGCACCGGCGACCAGACAGAGCGGGATGCCGATCAGAGTGATCAGGACCCAGTGTGCGTCACCAATCGCAAAGGTAAGTGTGACCAGGATGGGAACGTGAATCAGGTACAGGCTGAACGAGATGCGGCCAAGCCACTGCGGTGCGCGTCGTTCGAGGAACCGGGAGGCACCGGCCCAACCCAGAACGCACAGAACAACACCCGATGCGCCAATTGGAATCAGTGAGGACAGGATCGAGGCGGGGAACGACTCCTCCTCCACCACGCGGGACAGGAACGAACTCGCCATCAACAGCGCAATGGACAGCACAAGTGCCCCGGTCCAGCGCAACGTCTGGGGGCCCCGATCTCGCAATGCCAGGATCGACGGCAGGCTCACCGCGATGAGTGCACCAAGGAAAAACGGTGGCAGGTAGATGAGGTAGGAATTGTTGAGCAGGTGCCCGGCAAAAACAACGCCAATGGCCGCCGCGCCGGCGGCCCACGCCCAGCGCTGGCATGCTCTGGCAGCCAGCATGAACAGCGGGGCGAGGAGCGAGTAGAGCATCTCCCAGCGCAACGACCAGAGCGGGTTGCTCAGGTCGTACTGTGCCGAGGTCAGACTCGCCTGCCTGAGCAGGTCTGGTCCGTTCACCGTGAGAGCGTTGGTGGTGGCCAGCCAGGAGTCAGGGTCAACGGTTGAGATGTCGCGCGGGACGAGGAGAACCAACGCGGCCGCCAGCGCGAGTGCCGCCCAGACGGGCAGATAGAGTCTGAGCACCCTGGACGGGTAGTAGGCAACCAGATCGGAACTCGGTTTCATCAGCGGCAGCGTGACAACCAGACCGCTGAGGACAAAAAACACGATGACTGACTCGTGACCGGCAAACAGAATCGAGAGCGGGCTCTGTGTGAACAGCCACCAGAAGAACCCACTTGAGCCGGTTGCCACCGGCAACACGATCAGACTGGTGTGATGAATCAGGACGATGCCGCTCGCAACACCGCGCAACCCGTCAAGTGATTTCAGTCGTGTGCTCTGGGACACAGTGCCCCGGCTTG
>JBQELM010000082.1:0-7478 GCA_052103915.1 Mycetocola sp.
CAGGGAACATCGGTGATGAACTACGCCGACCGCGATGTGCCGTACACGCGCATCCACGAGTTCCGTCACTTCCACCCGGAGCGGACGGAATACCCCAAGGACAAGACCATCATCATGCGCGAGTTCTCGCGCTTTGCGACGCGTGACGACGAGCCGTACTACCCGATCAACACCCCACACGACCGTGACGGTCTGCTGGCGTACCGTGCGCTCCAGGACGGCGAGAAGAACGTGTTCTTCGGTGGCCGGCTTGGCACATACAAGTACCTTGACATGCACATGGCCATCGGTTCGGCGCTCAGCATGTTCCGCAACAAGCTTTCACCGCTCTTTGGTGGACCGGAGGGCGACGGCGCCTAGCCACCACCATCCGTGCGTGACAACGCCCCGGCACCTCTAACGCGGTGCCGGGGCGTTGTTGCGTGTACGTGCGTCAGTCTCCTGTCGTCGCTGTGCCGGAATGCCGGAA
Organism: Mycetocola sp.; assembly: GCA_052103915.1. Classification (GTDB taxonomy): domain Bacteria; phylum Actinomycetota; class Actinomycetes; order Actinomycetales; family Microbacteriaceae; genus Mycetocola_B. The sequence goes on from JBQELM010000082.1 coordinate 470, forward strand.
TGCCGGAGTACAGCCGTGTAGCCGTGAAGCTGCGTAGAAGGTGAGCCAGCGACGCGCCTCACAACGACAGTGCCCCGGTCCCGCTGATGCGGGACCGGGGCACTCGTGAACCCGCCTAATCGGTGAAGGTTGTCCGCCAGGTGTCCTGGGAGGTGAACTCGGGCATGGCCGCACGGTAGCGCTCGGCCAGCGTGTCCCAGTTCTTCTCCAGTTCGCGGTGCAGACGCATGCTCTCCTTCAGGAGCGCACGGAACTGGTCCCTGTCGCGGCGGTACCAGGAGGAGCCCCGGCCGTCCGCGGTGGAGATCAGTGCACTGTCAAAGCTGGGCACACGCCACCAGGTGGCGTCACGCTTGGCGAGCTCAACCTGCGGCTGGCTCTCGTTGATCGGCGCAGGCCTTTTCAGCCAGTGTCGTGCCGTCGCCTTCGCTGTGAAGATGGCCAGTGCTTTGCCCGCGGGGGAGTGCTCGGGGTTCAGCGGGTACAGGCGGCGCCCCTCCGTGGTGTGAGGCACGTCGGAGTCGGCGGTGTAGACGGAGGTTTCCACATACTCCGCCGCACGAGCCCGAAGCTCGGGCAGTTTGGTCCCCATGGTGGCGTGCAGGTGCTCGGGCCCGGTCAGGAGGTCACGGATCGCCTCGTTGCGGAGCTCAACGGCGTAGTACTGCATGCTCAACAGGTGCTTCAGGCTGATCCGACCGCTGTTGCTGAGCAGGCGCCCTCCCTTGCTGTACGGCGAGTGCAGCAGGCCGGCGACCAAACGATTTCTGGCGTGGTAGTAGGCCTGCCAGTCCTGGGAGTCATCCTTATCGATCCAGGAGATGTGCCACAGCGCGCTTCCCGGGAACGACACCGTGCGGTAACCGGCGGCGCGGGCACGCAGCCCATACTCCGAGTCGTCCCACTTGATGAACACGGGGAGGCTCAGCCCGATGTCTGTGATGATCTCAACCGGGATCATGCACATCCACCAGCCGTTGTAGTCGGCGTCAAGTCGGGCGTGCATCCACGGGGTCTGGCGCAGATTCGCGACGCGGAAGTCGTGCCGGATCTGCTCATCAAAGCTGGGCTGCCAGGTGAACGGGTGCAGGTCGATGGACTCGGCGTAGGCGTGCAGGATCGGCTTGTCCAGCAGATCAAACATGTGACCACCGACGATGGTTGGCCTGCTACTGAAGCGCGAGAACTGGATGGACCGGAAAATGCCTTCTGGCTCCACCTCAACATCGTCGTCGAGCAGCAGAACAAATCCGCTTGTTCCGGCATCAACGGTCTCGGACATGGACCGGGAGAATCCACCTGAGCCACCAAGATTGGCCTGGTTGATGATCGTCAGCTTCGAGCCGAGTGCGTCAGCGACGGCGGGGAACTCCTCGCGGTCCTGCACCTTCTGCGTGCCCTGGTCAACAACGTAAATGGTGTCGATGTGCTCAAGCAGCTCCGTCTCCGTGGACAGCGCTGCGAGGTTGGTGACGCAGTAATCGGGCTTGTTCATGGTGGTGATGCCGATGGAGGCGTTTGCCGTCGTCCGCGGTGTTGCATCTGTTGACCAGGTGCCTGACGTGATGACCAGGTCGTCAGAACCAGCAACAGCGTCAAACCAGTACCACCCGCCGTCGGTGAAGTTGGTGACAGGGAGCTCGATTGTCACGCTCTGTGCGTCGGCGACGTCGCGTGCCTCGACGCGCTGGGCAACTCCGTTGGCGTTGGAGCGGTAGACCAGGATTGTCCCGTTGCCCTCGGTGGTGAGCTCAAGGCTGACCTGCCGAACGGACGTCCAGTGCTGCCAATACGAGGCGGGAAAAGCGTTGAAGTAACTGGCGAAGGACACGCGGCGGCCGGCACGAATGCGGGCGCTGTTGCGGCCAAGCACGTCATCAACGTGCGCAAAATCACTCACCCTGACCGTTTCACGACCGACGGTCGTCCAGGTCTCAGGATCGAGGTAGAGCGGCAGAATGTCCGGGTCCCGGTCGAGAGGGAAAACAAGATTCTGGACAACATGCGACATAGCGGGGAAATCTCCGGAGGGCTTCGGAATGGGTGGTGTGACGGGCACGAGCATAGTGCCTTGAAATTGCTGCTCGGTGAACGCGCCGGTTAAGGGGACGGCGCGGGACGACGTGCAACCGGCAGTTTGTCGCGCAGACGGCTGGAGGCTTGCACCGCGCAGAGAACAAGAAGGAACCAGCCGGCGTCCCTGAGCATGAAGCTTTCAGCGATGCTTGATGCGCCAAGGAGCACAAGGATCAGTGCAGGCCACACAACACTCACCGTGCGCCGCTCGGAGGCCAGAATCCACGATCGCCCCAGCGCGATCACGGAGAGCGCGGCCAGGAGGAACAGACCAACGGCACCAAGCTGAAGCGCAACATCTAGCCAGGCGTTAAGCGCTGTCGCGTGCGAGCCGCGGACTGAAATATTGATACCAACAAACGGTGCGCGGCCGCCGATCCACTCGCCGGCCCACCCCCACCCCGTGATCGGTTCAACGCGGATTGCACGTCCGATGGCTGACCACAGGTCAGAACGGGTGTCCATCTCAGATGCGGCGTCAAGAATGGCGATGAGTCGGCCTCTGACGAGCCAGCCGCCGACAACGCCGAGTACTAAGGCACTGGCGAGGGCAAACTGGATGCGCGGTCGAACTCCGGCGGGCAGGTGTCGGATCAGCGCGATTGGTCCGGCTGCGATGGCCAGCACAACCAGCATCAGCAGGGTGACCGGTGACTGGCTCAGCATGATCATCCCTGAGGCAAGCACAAGCGAAAAGATCAGGACGGGACGCTGTACGCTCCGCGTCACACCCTCGATGGCAAAGGTGACGAGGGCGATGAGCGAGACAAATCCGAGCATGTTGCGGGTGAGAAACAAGCCCTGGATGGGCCCGCCGTCGCCGATGTTGCCCTGGATGGCCAGTGAGGAGAAGGGGACGTGGAACACCAGTCCCGACAGGATCTCGATCACGAGTGACACCGCAAGGAGGGTGCGGAGCACGTTTCCGACGGCACGAACGATCTGGATGAGGTCCCGGAGAAGCCCAACAGTGATGGCCAGGGCGGCAATGGTGACCTGTTCAGCCACCGCAAGCAGTGTGTGGCCGGAGTAGTCACTCCACAGCAACGACAGCGCCATCCAGGCAAGCACAAGAACCACGGTGAGTGGGATCCGGACGGGGCGATCAATTCGCTCGTGCGAGGCCGTGAGGATGGCGATCCCGATCCCAAGCAGAGCCACAAGCCCGCCACCCACAACTGCGTGCCCGACCGTGTCTCGAAGCAGGGGAGCAAGGAAAACAAAGCCGATGGCTGTTGTGGTGAATGCTTTTGCGGCGCTCACCTCACCGGCGGCGCGATACAGGATGGCCCACAGGCCCGTTGGTTGCTGCATCAGCGATGCGCGGCCGGAATGTGCACGGGACGGCTGTCGGGAACGATGGTGGGCACGGCAGCCGTCTTCACCGCGATCATGACAAGAAGAACCCAGCCGGACTCGATCAGGATGCGGCTCTCCATCACCGACTGGACCACAAGCGCCGTGATCAGGAGGAGGGGGAGCAGGGAAAGCGGCTCAAAAGGCAGCGCTGTGTGTGCTCCGGTTCTGGGACGGTCAACCGCTCGGAACCAGGAACGCCAGGCCGCGCCGAGCACAAGCGCGCCAAAGAGGATGAGACCGATCGCCCCCACCTGCATCCACACGTCAAGCCACGCGTTGTGAGCTTGCAGCTGGAGGACCTGGTTGCGCACAACGAGCGAGTCAAACGGCGCAGCCCACGGTACCCAGGGGCTGGCGTAGCCGTTGCCGATGATCGGGTGCTTCTCGGCCTGCGTGATGACGGTTTCCCAGATACTCAGGCGGCCGGTCAGGTCGGAGGACTTACCAAAGAGGGCAAGTACCTGGGGCCACAGCGCCAGACCGGCTCCCACCGCGGCGACAAGTCCACCCGCGCCAATGAGGGTTCTCTTCACCCTCGACTCGTGTGTGCGTGCGGCACGCACCCACAGGGCAAACACCAGAACGACCGCGGCAACGGCGGTCGCAATCACCACGGTGCTTGACCGCGTCATCAGGAAGATCGCAACCGACAGCCCCAGCTGTGTCCACAGTCCCGGGCGCTTTCCCTCCTGCGCGAGCCTGATGCTGAACGCGATGATTCCGAGCAACGCAATGATGCCAAGCAGGTTGGAGTTGCCCAGAATCCCCTGGATGCGATCGCCGGTGAACAGGAGATTGCGCGACCACATCGACATCGGTGTTGCCGTCTCCGGGTCCCCGCTAAAGCCAGCGGGGAATACCGGATGCCTGATCACGAGGGACACCCAGAGCTCAAAAACAATCGATGCTCCGAGAACGAGACTGATGGATCGTGAGAGAGCGACAAGAATCTCTGACCAGCTGAGGAGGACGGCAAGGTAAACGCCGACCAGCGTGCAGAGAAGGGTGCCGGCCAGTGTCAGAGCACTGGCGCCGGGATACGCTGACCACACGATGGAGGCAAGCGCGAACCCGAGGTAGGCAAGGAGCGAGGGGGGCATAGTGCCGAACAGACCCTGCGGGCGCTCCCGGACGAGAACTACGGCCACAACAGCCGCGACCACAACCGCAAGAACAAAGGACGGGACCAGCCCCCAGGCATTGCGGAACCCGTCGCCGCCAAACGCAACAACCAGCGCCAGGACCGCAATCGCTCTCACACGCTGGCGGGGAGTGGACTGGTCGAGGGGAACGGGAACACTCGACGGGGTCATGGGTTACAGGGTAGTCCCAGAGCCGGTGCTTCCGGCACCCGGCTGACCGTCATACGAATGCGGCACGACCGGTGATGGCTCGGCCAACGATGAGGGTGTTCATTTCTCGTGTGCCCTCATAGGAATACAGTGCCTCGGCGTCGGCAAAGGCGCGAGCGGCGCCGTAGTCAAGAACAATGCCGTTTCCTCCCATGATCTCGCGCGCCCAGGCAACCGTTTCCCTCATCCGCGAGGTGCAGAACGACTTGGCCAGGGCCGAGTGCTCGTCGCGTTGGGTACCGTCATCCAGCATCTGTGACACCCGCACGCAGAGGGAGATGCTCGCCGTGATGTTCGCGATGCAGCGCGAGAGCAGATCCTGGATGAGCTGGTGCGAGGCGATGGGGCGGCCGAACTGCACACGCTCCTTCGCGTAGGCTAGCGCCGCTTCATAGGCTCCGATGGCCACGCCAACACTCGACCAGGCAACCCCCGCCCTGGTGAGCCTCAGGACGCGGGAGGTGTCTTTGAACGTTGCTGCATTCTGGAGCCGATTGCGCTCGCTCACCCGCACATTGTCGAGGGTGATGTCCGCGTTCTGCACCATCCGAAGGCTGATCTTGTTCCCGATGGCGCTCGCCGAGTATCCGGGGCTGTCGGTTGGAACGATGAAGCCGATGACCTGATCGTCTTCGGTGTTTTTGGCCCAGACAATTGTGATGTCACTGAATGTGGCGTTGCCGATCCAACGTTTTGACCCGTTGAGTACCCACTCGTCGCCGTCTCGTGTTGCCGTTGTCCGCAGCCCCTGCGCGCTGTCGCTGCCGGAGAGGGGCTCCGTCAGGCCAAATGCTCCGATCACCTCGCCCCGAGCCATCCGCGGCAACCAGTGTGCTCGTTGCTCCGCGGACCCGCATTCACCGATGGCACCCATGGCGAGTCCCTCCTGCACACCGATAAAGGTGGAGATCGACGCGTCCACTCGACTCATCTCCAGTGATGCAAAACCCCGAAACACCGCGGAGTAGGACGAGTCTGATGTTTCCGGCCACGTCCACGATGCAACCCCGGTGTCCAGCAGCGGCGTAATGATGTGGTGGGGGAACTCGGCGCGTTCCCAGTACTCGTTTGCGATGGGGGACACCTCCGCCTCAAGAAAGCGACGCAAACGACTCAGTGCGTCTTTTTCGTGGGGGGCGAGAGCGTCAGAATACCGGTAGAAGTCACTTGCGAGGGGCTCAAACGTCACTGTTCTTCTCCTGTGTGTGGTGTCGGCTAACTGCGCTGATTTGTGCATCACGCTACGGTGTCGCTCGTTTGTGTCACTCGCTCCTTGGTAGTTTGGATATCGAAGTGGGTGCCGCGCGAGCGTCCCCTTGTAGGGACCCCCCAATGTCGTGCGCCGTTCCCTGATGAAAGGTTGTCTGTGTTCGTCTCGATCACCAACACGCCCCGCCCCTACGCCTGGGGCGACCGCTCGGCGATTGCTGAGCTCCTTGGTCGTCCGGCCTCCGGCGAGCCGGAAGCCGAGCTGTGGCTTGGCGCGCACAGTGGCTCGCCAGCGACAATTGTTGACCCTTCCCAAGCGGGAGGGGCGCGCACGCTTGAGGAATGGATTGCCGCCGATCCGGCTACGGCCATCGGTGATGACCGTTCGCGGTTGCCTTTCCTGTTGAAGGTCCTTGCCGCTGCCCGTCCGCTGTCGCTTCAGGCACACCCATCGGCAGGCCAGGCGGTTGCCGGATACGAGCGAGAGAACGCCGCCGGTGTTCCGGTTGATGCAGAGAACCGAAACTATCGCGACGCCTTTCACAAGCCTGAGCTGATTTTTGCGCTGAGCGACACATTCCAGGCGCTGTGTGGATTCAGGCCGGTTGAGCAGACGCGCCAGCTGCTGGCGGTCCTTGTTGCTCCCGGTGTGTCCGAGCTTGTGGATCAGCTGCGGCTCGCGCTCAGTGATGGTGACGACCGCGACGTGCTTCGACGGAGCGTTCGCTGGATTCTGACGGGGACAGCCGAACAGACAACCGAGTTGATCTCCGTTTTGGTTGAGGGCGCACGGAGCGCTCCAGCCGGTCAGTTTGAGCGGGAACGGGAAACGCTGTGCAACCTTGCCGAGGCGTATCCCGGTGACCCTGGTGTTGTTGTTGCTCTCCTTCTTAACCGTGTTGAACTGACGCGGGGCCAGGCGCTTTTCCTTCCGGCAGGGAACATCCACGCCTACCTTGAGGGCGTTGGTATTGAACTGATGGCCGCCAGCGACAACGTCTTGCGCGGGGGGC
>JBQELM010000083.1:0-7474 GCA_052103915.1 Mycetocola sp.
CCATTAACACGCTCCTTGATCTGGTCGTTCAACATCCCAAGTCTATCGCCGTGAGCGCGGCGACGGTGCGGCTTCGCGGTCGGCGGAACCACACCGTCGCTCACACGGTGTTGGGGAGGGATGAACCGGTCAGTCGGTGCTGATGCCAGGGATGTCGGGCGCCGCAAGCCGCACCCTGTCCGCGGACAGGTCATCCGGCTGCTCCTGCGAGGCAATCTCTGCCACGACCCGCTGCTGGTACAGGCTGTCCTCGTCCCTGATCCGGTCGCTATCCCAGCCGAGCAGGCCGCCCATCAGCTCAGCCACAACCGGTGACGCCGACGCTCCCCTGTCCCACGCCTCAATCGAGACGCGGGTGCGACGGGCGAGCACGTCATCCACATGCAGCGCACCCTCAACGGTGACGGCAAAAACCACCTCTGCGCGCAGGTAGTCGTCGGCTCCCGGAAGCGGTTCAGCCAGTGAGCGGTCGGCATCAATCAGCGCAAGAACGTCCGTCGCCTGGGTGCCGTAACGGTTGAGCAGGTGCTCAATCCGTACCGGGTGCAGATCGTGCTCACGTGCAATGGCTCCGCGCCTGTTCCAGGCCGCCTGATAGCCCTCAGCACCCAGCAGAGCGATGTCCTCCGTCGCGCTCGGCGGCACCCTTCCGTCCAGTGCGTCAACGGCGGCGTCGATGGCGTCCTTGGCCATCACCCGGTACGTCGTCCACTTCCCACCGGCCACAACCACAAGCCCCGGAACCGAGTGCGCCACCAGGTGCTCCCGCGAGAGCTTGGAAGTCTGCTCACTCTCCCCGGCAAGCAGCGGACGGAGTCCGGCATACACGCCCTCAACATCGTCACGGGTCAGGGGAACAGCGAGCACCTTGTTGACGTGCTCAAGCAGGTAGTCGATGTCGGCTGCCGTGGCGGCGGGGTGAGCCTTGTCCAGGTTCCAGTCCGTATCGGTTGTTCCGATGAGCCAGTGCCTACCCCAGGGGATCACAAACAGCACGCTCTTCTCTGTGCGCAGCAGCAGACCGGAGGCGGACTGGAAGCGGTCGCGCGGCACAACCAGGTGGATGCCCTTTGACGCACGCACCCGGAACTGACCACGCTCAGCGACCAGCGCCTGGGTGTCGTCGGTCCAGACACCCGTCGCGTTCACAACCTGCTTGGCGCGGATCTCAAAGCGCTCGCCGGTCTCCAGGTCGTGAGCCTGAACACCCACGACACGGCGGCCGACCTTGATCACGCCCTCCATGCGCACGCGACTGGCGGCATGGGCACCGTAGGACACCGCCGTCCGCACCAGGGTGGCAACGTAACGAGCGTCGTCCACCTGCGCGTCGTAGTAGCTCAGTCCGCCGGTGAAGGCATCGCGGCTGATGCCGGGGTGCGCCTGGAGAAGCTTGCGCTTGGACCAGTGCCTGTGGTGCGGGACACCCGGAGGACGACCGCCCGTGTACGAGAAGAGGTCGTACAGCAACATGCCGGCACCCACGTAGCAGCGCTCAAAAAATCGGCCGGTGAGCGGATAAATGAACCTGACCGGCTTCACCAGGTGCGGGGCCAGTCGTTGCAACAGCAGCCCCCGCTCAATGAGCGCCTCCCTGACCAGGCGGAAGTTCAGCTGCTCCAGGTACCGGATCCCGCCGTGCACCAGCTTGGACGACCGGCTTGACGTGCCTGAGCCCCAGTCGCGGGCCTCAATGATGCCGGTGGTCAGGCCGCGGGTGACGGAGTCAAGGGCGCTTCCCGCGCCCACAATTCCGCCGCCGATGACCAGGACGTCCAGCTCGGCCTCGGTCAGTGCCGCCAAAGCCGCCGTGCGATCCTCCGGGCCCAGCCGGCCGACCGTGTGTGACAAAACCATCGTGCGCTCCCCTCAGAACCGCCGCTCCACGCGTCACGGTGTTCGGACGTGCGAACGGATGTATGTGGCTTTGACGCTAGCGCACCCCACCCCGAAGGCCCAGAGGCAAAACAGTGCGCGCTACACCGTCGACGCCGGTCCGGGCAGAATCGAGTGCAGCACATCGGCGACGGTTGCGACCCCAACCACCCGCCCATCCGTCGTGAGCACGGCCAGCTGCTCGCCCCGGTCACGCATCATCCGGAACGCATCACCCGCAGCGATATCCGCCGGGAGGATCAGCGCAGGACGTACCGCCCCCTGAATGCTCGCGGTGGGCTCAAGGGCCAGGGTGTCTCGCACGTGCACAACACCGAGCGTTGCCAGATCGGCCGCGCCAACCAGGATGCGCATGTGCCCACTCGTGGCCACAACATCCCACAGTTCGGCGGCCGATGCCTCGTGCTCCACCTGAGTGGGGGTTCCGCCACGAGCGACGTCACGAAGCGGAACACGCTGCAGGTCAAGGATCTCGGTGAATTGCCGCTGGAACGCCGTATCGATTGTTCCGGCGTCAGCGGACTGCTCAACCAACTGACGGATGGTGTCGATGTCCTGGCCGCCCACGGCTGCGCGCTCCACCGGGGTGATGCCACTGGCTGCCACCAACCGGTTGGCGATCTTATTGATCCAGACCAGGAGGGGGCGCAACACGGTTTCCAACCCCCTCGCCGGAATCGCGACCAGCTTGGCCGCCCGCTCCGGGTAGGCGATGGCCCACGACTTGGGCATCATCTCGCCAATCACCAGGTGAAGGAAGGTCACAATGATGAGGGCGATCGCAAAGGACGCCACGTCGGCCAGCCAGTCGGGCAGGCCAATGGCCGTGAGCGGACCAAGCAGCCAACCGTCAACGGCGGGCTTGGTGATCGCACCAAGCGCAAAGGTGCACACCGTGATTCCGAGCTGGGCGACGGCGAGCATCATGGTCAGCTCGTTCATGCCGCGCAGAGCAGCCCGGGCAGAGGCACTGCGCGGGGCGTCCTGTTCCAACCGCTGACGGCGAGCACCGAGCAGGGCAAATTCGATGATGACAAAAAACGCACTGGCCACAATGAGCAGGACAGTGATGATGATCACGCTTGCGGTGTTCATGCGCTCTCCCCCTCTGTGCTGTCGCCATCCGTTGAGGTGATCAGCGTCACCCTCAACCGGCTGGGGACGTGATGCTCAATCGCGTCGACCACAATGTGCAGCGACCGGGTGACGGCGTCACCGGAGATCAGGTCGGACGGCAGAATCGGCAGCTCAACGGTCACCACATCGGCGACGGCTGGCAGCTCACCCCGCTCGGCGATGACAAGACCGGCCAGGGTTTCGACGTCGCTCTCCGGCAATGGATACCCGATCACGCGGTGTACCTCGTCAATGTGGACGTCACCGTCCATGGTCCAGCTGTTCTCGCCCAGGCGCTGCGTCTGCTCGCTACGGCGGTCGTCATGCTCGTCGGCCATGACACCAACAATTTCCTCAGCGATGTCCTCAACGCTCAGAATGCCAACAAAGCCGCCATACTCATCGACCACACACGCCATCCGTCGCTGGGATGACTCAAGCCTGGTCAGGGCGTCCGGAAGCGACATCAGGGTGGGCACGATCATCGGCTCACGCATCAGCTGCGACGCGGTGGCCGCAGGATCAGTGGATGCCAGTACGGCCGGCAGCTCAACAACACCAACCGGCATGCCCCGCTCGTCCACAACGGGGTAGCGGGAGTGGCCGCTCGCCATCAGCACGCGCAGCTCGGCGACCGGCAGGTCCGCCGCCACAACATCAACCCGCGACCGGGGAATCATGGCGTGCTCGGTGTCCTGGTTGGGGAAGTCGATGACCCGGTCAATCAGCAGCGACAGCTCAACCGGCAGATCACCACTGGCGCGGGAGTCGGACACGGCACGACGCAGCTCCTCCGGGGAGGCGTGCGACTCAATGTCGTGCACGGGCTGCACACCGATGAGCTTCAGCAGCCCTGCCGCGGCCTGGTCAAAGATCCAGATCAGCCAGCCGAACACCGACAGGTATGCCAGGGTGGGGCGGGCCAGTCGGCGGGCGAGGGGTCCTGGACTCGCGATTGCCAGGTTCTTGGGGTACAGCTCACCAAAAATCATCTGCACGATGGTGGCCAGGGCGAGCGCAAGGATCGTGCCGACGGAGATGCTGACAGCGGGAGGAACCCCCACACCGCCAAGAATTGTGCCGAGTGACTCACCGATCAGCGGCTCGGCCACATAGCCAACCATCAGACCGGTCACGGTGATGCCCAGTTGGGCACCGGAGAGCATAAACGAGGTGCGCTTGGTGACCTTCAGCGCGTTGCGGGCCGCGGTGTCACCCGCCTCGGCCAGCGCTCGCAGTCGCGAGCGGTCAACCGACATGTAGGCAAACTCCTGGGCGACAAAAAACCCACCGACGGCGATGATCGCCAAGGTGAGGAGAACGCCAAGAAGCAGGACAAGAATGGCGGAGATCATGCGCTGACCTCAGCACTGAGGTGGCGTGTTGATCGGTGAACGGGTTGCGGAACGTCGTCGGCGTAATGCACCGGCGGTGTCACTCTCCTTAGCTGGGGAACTCGGTTCAATCTGAGCCCATGCTAACCGGAGCAGGCGCCGGTTCCGTCGCCTGCCAGGCAATTACTCAGCATCACGCAAACCATCACGCGACCGCTCCCCATCGCTCCCCCTGGCCTGCCCGCCCGTGCGCCGATAGCATCGGCACATGGCAGACCCCACGGACACCTCCTCCGTCACCGAACCCACCACGGTCAACACCGTGCTCAGCGCGGAAGACACCGAGCCACTGCGGGGCGCTTCCATTGCTCAGGCGCTCAAGCGAACCCTGTGGACCAGGGCGTACCAGCTCAGGGGGCGGGCGAGCCTCAGCGAGTTCTGGTGGTGGATGCTGGTCAACGCCGGAGTCGTGGTTGTCCTTGCCGGAATCATTCCGCACCTCCTCGGTGCACCGTCGGGCCAGGCCTCCATTGGCCCGGTCGGCAGCTTCATCTTTTCCGACATCGCGCTCTTTGGCTGGGGAACCTTCCCCGAGCAGACGACCCCGCCCGCGGCAATGGCTGCGCTCGTGATCGCATCACTGTGGGGTGTGCTGACCCTCGTGCCCAGCATCACGGTTGCGGCCCGTCGGATGCACGACTCCGATCTGTCGGCGGTCTGGCTGTTTCTGGTGTTGCTCCCGTTTGGCGCTTTTGTGCTGTTGTTCCTGCTCGCCCGCTCGCCCCGGATCGAGGGAACCCGGTTCGACGCCTGACCACACGCACCAACGCTCTAAGCAGGAGGGATGCCCCGCCGAGAGAAGGGGCCAGCCCTGAGTGACTGGGACGACCCCGGAGCAATTGGGGCGGCCCCTGCGCGAGGGAGACAGCGCCCCGAGATCGAGGGGCAGGCTCCTGCTCTAGAGCGACAGCCGGGAGAGGAACTCGCGGGTCTCCGGTCGCTGCGGGTTCTCAAAAATCTGCTCGGGAGTGCCCTGCTCAATCAGGACACCGTCCTTCAGGAACACGACCCGGTCGGCCACCCGGCGCGCAAAAGACATCTCGTGCGTGGCCATCAGAATCGTTGACCCCGACGTCTTCAGCTCGCCAACCAGATCAAGAACCTCACCAACCAGCTGCGGATCAAGAGCGCTCGTGATCTCATCAAGCAGCAGCAGCTCGGGCTCAGCCGCGAGAGCGCGGGCAATGGCAACACGCTGCTGCTGCCCGCCGGAGAGCCGGTCGGGGTAGTCGTCCGCCCGCTCAGCCAACCCGATACGGCCAAGCAGCTCACGCCCCCTGGCCTCAGCCCGGTCAGCGGACCAGCCCAGAACGTGGCGGCAGGCCAGCGTGACGTTGGCGAGCACACTCATGTGCGGGAACAGGTTGTAGTGCTGGAACACCACACCAATTCGGGCGCGCACCCGGTCGGCGTTGACCCGCGGATCGGTGATGTCGTCCCCGGCGAGAAAAATCTGCCCGTCGTCCACCCGCTCCAGCAGGTTGATGGTTTTCAGCAGTGTTGACTTTCCCGATCCGGACGCCCCGATCAGAACAACAACCTCGTGACGTTTCACCTCGAGCGTGATGCCGCGCAGGACGGGGTGGCTGTCATAGTTCTTGACCACCCCGTCAAGGTGGAGAACCGTTTCGTGTGAACTCATACCGTTCCTCCGATCTGTTCGCGGCGTCGCGCGCGGGCTGTGTACCAATCCGTCAGACGGATCATCGGCAGCGACAGCAGGATGAACAGCACACCGGCGACCACGTACGGGGTGAAGTTGTAGCTGGACGCCACGATGATCTGCGCCGAACGGATGGCGTCAACGGCACCAAGAACGGAGATCAGTCCCACATCTTTCTGCATGGACACAAAGTCGTTCATCAGCGCGGGCGTGACCTTGCGAACGGCCTGCGGCATGACCACGAGGCGAAGCGTCTTGGTGTAGCTCAGACCAAGCGAGCGCGCGGCCAGCCGCTGCGAGGGGTGCACGGCCTCAATGCCGGCGCGAAGCACCTCGGCCACGTAGGCCGAGTAGCAGAGGATGAGGGCGATCGTGCCCCAGAAGGCGGCGGGCATCCGGGCGAAGAGATCGAGACCCGGCAGGCCGAAGCCGACGAGGTAGAGCACGAGCAGCACGGGGATGCCGCGGAACAGGTCCGTGTATCCCGCGGCGAGGAGCCGGATCGGGGTGAAGACGGGGCCGCGCAGGGTGCGGGCGACCGCGAGCAGGGTGCCGAAGATCGCGACGCCGATCGCGGCGACAACGAGCACGCGCACGTTGAGCCACAGCCCCTGTAGGATCTTCGGGAAGGAGGCAACCGCGCTGTCCCAGTCGAGGAACGAGGCCTGGACGCGCGGCCAGCCCGGGCTCGAAGTGAGCGCGAACACGGCCACGGCCGCGAAGACCAGCGTCGAGACGACGCTGATGAGCACGGAGCGGGTGTTCTGGCGACGACGAACCTCGCGCCGCCCCACCTCGATCAGCGAGGGTTCGGGGCGGCGTACGGCGGCAGGAGTGGCGGAGCCGGGTCGTTCTTCGGCTGCTGGGGTCACGTCTGGGGGACGGCTTTCTCTGGTGGGGGCGGGCGGTGGCTTAGCCGAGGACGGGCGCGCCCTGTTCGGCCAGCCACTCCTCGGCGATCGCGTCGAGGGTGCCGTTGTCGCGCAGGGTGTCCGCCGCGGCGGTGACCTTCTCGGTCAGCGGGGAGTCCTTGGGCAGCAGGATAGCGAGCTCGTCGCCGCCGGAGGTGGACCCGTCCAGCTGGCCGACGATCTTCCCGTCGGTGACCTGGCCGGAGTCCACGATGAAGAAGGAGGTCGGCAGGTCGGTCACGAGGGCGTCGATCTGCCCGGCGTTCAGGGCCTGGATCGCGTCGTCGTTGCTGTTGAAGACCTGCACCTCTTCGGTGGGGTCGATGGCCTCGGTCACCGAGTCGAGGCTCGTGCTGCCGGAGGCGACGCCGATCTTGGCGCCCTTCAGGTCGGCCGCGGTGGTGGCGTCCGCGAAGGCCGTGCCCGAGGTGGCCACGACGGCCTGGGTGGTCACGAAGTAGGGCGAGGAGAAATCAACGGCCTTGCGGCGCTCC
>JBQELM010000084.1:0-7465 GCA_052103915.1 Mycetocola sp.
GGTTCAGGCTGTCCCCCACGATTCCGTAGATCCGATGGACGCCCGCGTCTATCAGCTGGTCAACAATCTGGTCAGCAACGGTCTGCGCCATGGTGTGCGCCCTCCCTGTCCTCATCACAATCCACCGACCCCCTGCCGGTGGATACACAATGCCCCCGGCCCGTGTGGGCCGGGGGCAAAAACTACTGCTCCTCGTGAACGTTCGGGTCCCCGCCGAAGAGGCGGCCGTCCGGGCGTCCCAGTGCGGTGATCGCCGAGACCTCATCCGGTGTCAGCTCGGCCTGCAGCGCAGCGAGGTTCTGCGCCTGCCGTTCCGCGGAGGCCGACTTGGGCAGGGGCAGAACACCACGCTCCAGGTGCCAACGGAGAATAACCTGCGCCGGGGTGATCCGATGGGCAGCCGCCGCGGCCACGATCACCGGTTCGGCGTAGGGCGCGTTGCCCTTACCCAGCGGGCTCCAGGCCTGCGTGATGATGCCCTGCTCGGCGTGGTACTCCAGCAGAGCCTCCTGCGGGAAGTACGGGTGCAGCTCAATCTGGTTGACGGAGGGAAGAACCCCTGTTTCTGCGACCAACCGCTCGATGAACGTCCTGGTGAAGTTGGATACACCGATCTCGGCGACACGACCATCCTTCTTGAGCTCGACCATGGCCTTCCAGCTTCCGGTGAAGCGGTCAACGCTGGGGTTGGGCCAGTGGATGAGGTACGAGTCGATGGTCTCAACGCCCAGGCGCTGGAGCGACCCCTCGACGGAGCGCATCGTCTCGTCGTAGCCGTGGTCGCGCCCGGGGAGCTTCGTTTGGATCAGGAGCTCGCTCCGGGGAACGTCTGTCCGGCGGATGGCCTCGCCGACCGCGTCCTCGTTCTTGTAGTTGACCGCCGTGTCGATCAGCCGGTACCCGGCGTCGATGGCTGTGAGAATAGCGGCGGTGCCCTCCTCGCCGGTGAGTGGGTACGTCCCAAAACCAATGCGGGGGTAATGCGAGCCGTCTGCGAGTCTGTACTGCGGAGTGCTAGTCATACCTGCGACCCTACGCCCTGCCGCGTCGACGCCACCAGCGTTTGGCACCCATCGGTTAGAACCACCGTCACCCCTCAGCGAACAGGCCGCAACCGGGCACCAGCTGGATCATCTGCTGGGCTAGCGTTGAGCCATGAGCAGCAGTACCGGGCCACGCGCCGAGAAACGAGCCATCGTCCGCAGCCATCACGGTGACAGTGTTTCTGACCCGTACGACTGGCTTCGCGACCCGGAGGACCCCGACGTTCTAGCCCTCCTGAATGCCGAGAACGCACACACTGACGAGCGCACCGCCCACCTTGACACGCTTCGCGAGGACATCTTTGATGAGATCCGCCGGCGCACCCTGGAAACCGACATTTCCGTCCCTCAGCGCATCGGATCGTGGTGGTACTACAGCCGAACGAGGGAGGGCGCGCAATACTCGATCAGTTGCCGCGCGCCGATCAGCGGCGACCATGACTGGACGCCACCACAGATCACCCCCGACTCCGTTGTTGCCGGGGAGCAGATCGTTTTTGACTCCAACACGGCGGCCGCCGGCCATGATTTCTTCTCCCTCGGGTCATTCGACGTCTCCGCCGACGGTCGTCGGCTGCTGTACGGCGTCGACGTCACCGGCGATGAGCGCTACACGCTGCGCATCAGGGATCTGGACACCGGGCAGGACCTGGCCGACGTGATCAGCAACACGTTCTCCGGGGCCGGGTTCTCCCCAGACGGCTCTGAGGTCTTCTACACAACCGTTGACGACGCGTGGCGACCGGACACCATTCACCGGCACACAATCGGATCAACAGAACAAGACGTGGTTGTTCTCCACGAACCGGATGAACGTTTCTGGGTGGGGGTGGGAACAACACGGTCCCGTGCCTTCACCCTGCTGTCCGTCTCCAGTTCGGTCACCAGCGAGTTCTCATTTATCCCCGCCACCAGCCCCAACGCGGAACCCCGGCTGATCTGGCCGCGACGCGACAACGTTGAGTACGAGGTGGAGCACGCCGTTGTTGGCGGTGAGGACCTTTTCCTCATCACCCACAACGACGGTGCGGAAGACTTTGAGATTGTGGCGGTCTCCCCTGACGCCCCCGGTGTCGGCCCGGCCGACGCCGTGCCGGTTATCCCCCACCACCCCGGCGTCCGACTTGAAGACGTTGAGGCATTCAGAGACAGGCTTGTCCTCTCCAGCCGCCGCAACGGGCTCACCCAGCTGAGCATCGCCGACCTCACGGAGAGCGTTGCCGTGTCAGATCTGGTGTTTGTGGACATTCCATTTGATGAGCCGCTGTACACCGTCGGCACAGCGGGTAACCCCGAGTGGACGCAACCGATGATCCGGATGAACGTCACGTCCATGGTCACCCCCTCCAGCGTGTTCGACTACAACTCCCGTACCGGTGAGCGGTTCCTGCTGAAGCAGCAGGCGGTCCGCGACGGTTACACCCCGGACAATTACACGCAGATCAGGGAGTGGGCTCGGGCCGCGGACGGCACCCTCATCCCGATCTCCATCGTCATGCACAAGGACACCGTGCTGCCCGCCCCGCTCGAACTGTACGGTTACGGTTCCTACGAGGCGAGCATGGACCCCGGGTTCTCCATTGCTCGGCTCTCCCTGTTGAACCGTGGCGCAGTGTTCGCCATTGCCCACGTCCGCGGCGGAGGTGAAATGGGCCGCCACTGGTACGAGCAGGGCAAGGGGCTCAACAAACGCAACAGCTTCACCGACTTTGTTGACGCGGCCGCTCACCTGGTCAGCCGCGGCTACTCCGTCCCCGAGCGGATGGTCGCGGAGGGCGGAAGCGCCGGAGGACTGTTGATGGGGGCCGTCGCCAATCTGGCGCCGGAGGCATTTGCCGGAATTATCGCCGGAGTTCCCTTTGTTGATGCGCTGACCTCCATCCTCAAGCCGGAGCTGCCGCTGACGGTGATCGAGTGGGATGAGTGGGGCAACCCGCTCCACGACGCCGAGGTGTACGCCTACATGAAGGGCTACAGCCCCTACGAGAACGTTGTTGACGGCGCTGCCTACCCCCGCATCCTCGCGACAACCAGCCTGAACGACACCAGGGTTCTCTACGTTGAACCGGTCAAGTGGGTGCAGCGTTTGCGCGACGCCGGGGCTGATCCGCTTCTCCGGATCGAAATGAGCGCCGGTCATGGCGGAGTCACCGGCCGCTACGACTCCTGGCGTGAACGCGCGGAGGAGTTGGCCTGGATCCTTGATGTGCTTGGACTGGCTGAGGCGACGCCACCCCACAACTAACGGGGCGGGCGGCTCACAACAGCCCTGCTCCTGCCCACCCGTCACAACGCGCTGTGGCCCGCACCATGATCTGGTGCGGGCCCCAGCGCGTTGAGGTTTTGGTCTAGCCAAAGAGAATGGAGGCTTCGTCGTAGCGGGACTGCGGAACTTCCTTCAGCCCGGACAGCGCCTCGGAGAACGGCACATTCACCAGTTCGGTCCCGCGCAGGGCAACCATCGTTCCCCACTCGCCCTTCATCACGGAATCAATCGCGGCCATTCCCAGTCGCGTCGCCAGCACACGGTCGTACGCGCTCGGAACACCACCCCGCTGAATGTGACCAAGAACGGTGGCACGGGACTCGATCCCGGTGAGTCGCTCAATCTCTGGGGCGATGATCTCGCTGATTCCGCCGAGGCGCGGGCGGTTGAAGGCGTCAAGCCCCTTCTCGGAGTGCGCCGTCTCCATGGTGTTCAGGGTGAAGCCCTCTGAGACGACGATGACGGGTGCCCGCCCACGGTCACGTACCGAGACAGCCCACTCGGCGATCTGCTCCATCGACTGCGGCTGCTCCGGAATGAGGATGGCGTGTGCGCCCGCGGCCATCCCGGCGTGCAGAGCAATCCAGCCGACATGACGGCCCATGACCTCAACAACCATGCAGCGCTGGTGCGAGTCGGCCGTGGTGCGCAGCCGGTCGATGGCCTCCGTGGCAATCTCAACGGCGGTGTCAAAACCAAAGCTGTAGTCGGTAGCCTCAAGGTCGTTGTCGATGGTCTTGGGAACACCAACAATTTTGAGCCCCGCATCGGTCAGGCGCTTCGCCGCGGCGAGCGTGCCTTCGCCTCCGATAGCGATCAGCGCGTCAATGCCCAGACGGCTCATCGTGCCCTTGATGTTCTCGGGTCCACCCAGCGGTCCCTCAAAGGGATTGGTCCGCGAGGTCCCAAGAATGGTTCCGCCCTGCTTGCCCAAGCCACGAACGCTGTGCCGGTCAAGCGGCATGGTGAGCCCCTCAACAACACCCTTCCAGCCCTCGCGGATTCCAATAAATTCCTGCTCGTGGATGCGTGTTCCCTTGAGGACTGCACCGCGGATAACCGCGTTAAGCCCGGGGCAATCTCCGCCACTGGTGAGCACACCGATTCGCATGGAAGGACTCCTGTCCGTCGTTGGGTGAGGGGGTACCGAGACCACGGAACGATCCGTACCGGCAATAATGACAATAGTGCCCCAATGTCAGGGGTGCATCCGAGCAGGAGGACAACACATGAGCATCAGCACCGACCAGGCCCGCCAGAACGCGCTCCCCGCCGACGGTGAAGTCACGGTGTTTTCCACCCCGTGGTGTGGCTACTGCCAGCGTCTGACACGTCAGATGGACCAGGCGGGCGTCCGCTACACCACCATCAACATTGAGGAACACCCCGAGGCCGCCGCCGTGGTTGAGTCCATCAACGACGGAAACCAGACGGTTCCCACGCTTCTCTTCGCCAGCGGTGTGGCGCTGACCAACCCGTCGCTTCGTGAGGTCCAGCAGCACATCGGCGCGTAGCCGTATCAGCCGCCGCCGGGTCCGCCGCTAGCGCCGGCGTTTCTGTGGGGTCTTGTTGTCCGTGGGCAGAGGAACCTTGACCAGAAAACCAGCGACGAGCAGCAACAGCGGGACGACAACAAAAACAGCCATCAGTGGCTCGCCGGACAGGACATTCGCCGCCACGGGATACAGCGGATTCCACAGCACAATGGCCGGAATCACAAGCACAACAGCCCATTTGGGCGTTCCGCTGAGCGCATACCAACCGATGATCGCGGCGAGAATCGTGACCAAAAACTCACCAACCGTGCGCCACCCGTTGTCTGGAACAACAGCGATGCTTGCTGCTGCGGCCACAAGGCCCGCGGCAATGCCCGGACGAGAGTACTCGGGTGATGCGGAAGCCATTATCGGGTGATCTCCTGCTCAAGAAGGTGAATCAGGGCATTCAGCTGGACCGAGTCCTGCGAGCCAGCGTCACGCTGTTCGCCGTCAAGGGCTCGTGCGGCCAAGCCCTGCTTTGAATCGATCAGTTCGGCAATCTTGGTGTCAATGGTGTGCGCGGCAATGATCCGCCACGCCGTCACCGGCTCGGCCTGGCCGATCCGGTGCACTCGGTCGATGGCCTGCGTCTGCTCGGCCGCCGTCCAGCTCAGCTCACCAAGCACAACGTTTGAGGCGGCCTGCAGGTTCACACCCACACCGGCTGCCGTCAACGAGCACACCGCAACAGACACGCTCGGGTCGGTGTTAAAGGCATCAATGGCTTCCTGACGTGCGGGCGTGCTCTGGTCGCCCCTGATGGAGACCGTCCGCAGTCCTCGCTCAGCAAGGATCCGCTCCGTCTGGTCCATGACGTCGATGTGCTTGGCGAAGAACACCACCTTGCCAACCGAGTGGGCCAGCTGTGCGGTGTAGTCGGCCGCCAGAGGAGCCTTGGCCTGACCGATACGGCGCACCATGCTGAAGACGTTCTCACTGCCGCCCTCACCCGCACCATCATCAAGCTCACCCTGCGCAACCAGTCGCATGATGTCGTGGTCGACCAGGCCCCTGGCGCTCTTCTCTGTGCCACGGGCCAGAATGATGCGCTCATACTTGGCAAAGAGGCGCTGGGCCAGTTCACGTTCGGCTGCCCGGATGGAGCGGCCCAGGTCGTCATCAAGCTCAACCGGCAGGTCGGCAACAAGCTTGTCCGGCAGGTCGGCGGCGACATCAATCTTCTTGCGCCGCACAACGCCCAGATCGATGACGGCCTGACGTGCCTCCGGGTAGAAGCCGTGATCAGCCGGGGTGAGCCCGGTCTCATCCAGGCGACGAGCAAGCTCCGCGTTGGGACGCTCACCGTTGGTCCAGCCAAGGAACTGCCAGATGGCGTTAAAGTCCTCAACGTCGTTGATCAGCGGCGTTCCCGTGAGTGCAAGCAGGAGCGGGTTGTGGTCAGGGGTGCGCTCACGAATGCGGCGGCCAAGCGCCAGCACATTCTGCGACCGCTGGGATCCGAGGTTCTTAATGAAGTGCGCCTCGTCCACAACCATGGACGCAAAACCGTGGTCACCGAGCCAGGAGAGGTGCCGGTCAAGGACCTCGTAGTTGACGATGAGCACATCGGCGAAGGCATCAACCGTGGCACCATCACCGTGAATGACACTTGCACGACGCCCAGGGAGCCAGCGCTCGGCCTCCCTGGCCCAGTTCATCTTCACAACGTTGGGCACAACGGCGAGCATCGGGAAGGCCCCGGCAACACTCGCGGCCAGAAGCGACTGGGCGGTCTTGCCCAGTCCCGGTTCGTCCGCCAGCAGGAATGTGCGGTGTCCACGCTTGACCGACTCGACAAAACGAGCCTGGTGTTTCATGATCTCTCGGCCACGGGGGGCCAAACGATCAATTCGCGGCGCGTCAGGCAGCGTCATGCTGGCCGCTCCCCCACCGGCACCGGACTCAAAAGCCTTGTACAGCGGCCCCATCAGCTCCCAGCTGTCCAGACGACGCCGCGGCTGCGGTGCTGATGCCGGCGTCAGATCGGGCGCGAGGAACGGGTGCGAGCGACGGTGGGCCTTCGCCGAGGTGGGCGTCACCTGTTTGGCCGCAAGCGAGGCGGGAACAGTCGGCTCCGCAACCACGGGCGTTGTCGTGATGATGAGTTCGTCGTCACTCAGTTCGGCACCCGACTCGATCAGCCAGTCGCGACGGAGTTTCTGCGCGACAGGGCTGGTCGCCTGCTCGACCTCAAGCAGGGCAATGAGCGAGGTGTCGCGCGCGGCCGTCTTGGCCAGGATCGTGGCCACACCGTCCAGACGCTTCAACAGCTCAGCCCTGGTGGAGTCGCTCATGTCTGAGGCGGCCTTGACCCGCTGACGTTCCTCGCGCACGAGGAACGCGATGACCTGGAACTTGGTGCGGTTGGTCGGGCCAACCTTGCCCTTCTGCGCCTTGGCCTCAACCTCGCGCACCTTGCGGGCCAGGATGGGGATCAGTGGGGCGTCGTCATCGTGGCGTGACGCTGAACCACGGGAACCGTGGTGACCGGATGAACGGCGGTGGCCGGTGGGCGGCATGCTCCTCCTGAGCAGTGAAAAACCGGAAAAACCGGCGTTGTGTGTGCGAGCGGGTCAAACGCTGCGCGAAACCCCGTCACAAAAATCTGCTGTGCGCTC
>JBQELM010000085.1:0-7431 GCA_052103915.1 Mycetocola sp.
TGCCCTGCGGCCTCGCGGAGCGCTGCCCGCCGCGACCGGTCGGACCAGGCTGTGGCCGGGCCTCCCACATAGACCACGCGCCGGTGGCCCAGGGCGGCCAGGTGTTCAAGGGCGCGGTGTGCTCCGGCGCTGTCGTCGGCCACCAGCGAGGTGTGCTGATCGCTGGTTGCGTTCACGACCACAAGCGGCGATCCGGTGTGCTCGGGGATGGTGGCCCGGGGCGAGCACAGGATGGCACCGTCGGTCTGGGCGAGCAGCTCGGTCATCAGGCTGGCTTCGGACCTGGGGTCCTCATCGCTGTCGGCAATGTAGAGCGCCTGGCCGATGGCGCGGGCGCGGGCCTGGGCCCCCTTGACCAGCTCAGAGAAGTACGGGTTGGCCAGGTCGGGCACGAGGATGCCCAGGGCGGAGCGGCGGCCACGACGCAGGGCGCTTGCGGCGGTGTTGAGCTGATATCCGAGCTCGTCCGCGGCGGCTTTGACCCGAAGGCGCGTGGCCTGTGCGACCCGTTCCGGAGTGCTGAGCGCGCGGGAGGCGGTCGAGATGGACACGCCTGCCGCCTCGGCGACCTGCTGAAGGGTTACAGTCATCAATTGTTCTCCAATGCAAACGATTGCAAAAACAATTCTCGCATAACTACGCGGATTATGTGTTAGTTTTCTGCCCATACCGAAAAGGTTGGCAATGAGGCTGACGGGAGAAAGCATGAGCCAGAGCACTCTGGGCGCACCGGCGTTCACCACGTCAGCCGGTGCCGGGTGGACACTCAATCCCGCCCGTGCCCTTCCCGCCGATCCCGGCACCCGTGCCCACGCCCTGCACATCTACGAGGCCACGCGTTCGCTCCCCATCGTTGCCGGGCACGGCCACGTTGACGCCGCGCTGCTGGCAGACAACACCCCGTTCCCCTCCCCGGCCGCTCTGCTGGTTGAGCCGGACCACTACCTGGTCCGCATGCTCGGCTCCGTCCAGCCCGGCCCCTTTGGTGTTCCGGGTGTCAGCTCGCAGAGTGACCTGCGCTCCGGCAGCGCGGGCACCGCCAGCGACAGGGAGATCTGGCGACGCTTCTGCCAGGGCTGGCACCTGTTCCGCGGAACACCGACCCGGTACTGGATGGAACACGTCCTCAGCGAGGTCTTTGGCGCACCCGTGCCGCCGAGCGCCGACACCGCCGACCTGCTCTACGACCACATCGCCGAACGGCTGGCCGACGACGCCTACCGCCCGCGCGCCCTGTTTGACTCCTTTGGCATCGAACTGCTCGCCAGCACCGACCCGGCGGACAGCACGTTGAGCGACCACGCCAGGCTCCGCGCCAGCGACTGGTCGGGAACCGTCGTCCCCACCTTCCGGCCCGACGAGGTCACCCGCATTGACGGCGCGGGCTGGTCACACGCCATCACCCGGCTGTCAGCCGCAGCCGACCGGTCCATCGGGGGTTACGCCGACTACATCCAGGCGCTGGTTGAGCGGCGGGCGGCCTTTGTCGCCGCGGGGGCCAGGGCCAGCGACCACGGCACCGCAACCGCCGACACCACGCCACTGTCCGACGCTGACGCCCGTCGCATCTTTGACCGCGCCCTCGCCGGTGACCTGCACCCCGGCGACGCCGACGCCTTTGAAGCGCACATGCTCTACACCAGCGCCGAGATGGCCGCAGATGACGGCCTGGTGATGCAACTGCACCCCGGTGTGCAGCGCTCCTACGACCACGGCCAGGCCGCCCGGTTCGGCACAGACATCGGCTACGACATCCCCGTCGCCATGGAGTACACCCGCGCCCTGCGTCCGCTGCTGAACAACGTGGGCCACCACCCGGGCTTCAGGATGATCGTGTTCACCATCGACGAGACCGTGTTCAGCCGCGAACTGGCCCCCCTCGCCGGGGTGTACCCGTCGCTCCGGCTCGGCGCACCCTGGTGGTTCCTCGACTCCGCCGACGGCATGCGCCGTTACCGCGAAGCCGTCACCGACACCGCCGGGTTCTACAACACCGCCGGGTTTGTTGACGACACCCGCGCCTTCTGCTCCATCCCCGCCCGCCACGACCTGGCCCGCCGCATCGACGCCGGATACCTGGCACGACTGGTGGCCGAGCACCGACTTGACCTGTCCGACGCCACCCAGACCGCCATCGACCTGGCGTACCGGCTGCCCGTCGACTCCTATTCCATCCAGCCCAGAACCGGAGGAACACCATGACCGGAACCCGCATTCGCAGCGCCGAGGTGCTTGTCACCAGCCCCGGCCGCAACTTTGTCACCCTGCGCATCACCACGGAGGACGGTGTTGTTGGTCTCGGCGACGCCACCCTCAACGGGCGTGAGCTCTCCGTCGTCTCCTACCTGCGCGACCACGTTGTCCCGCTGCTGATCGGCCGCGACGCCCACACCATCGAGGACACCTGGCAGTTCCTGTACCGGGGTGCCTACTGGCGGCGTGGACCGGTCACGATGACGGCGATCGCCTCCGTTGACATGGCGCTCTGGGACATCAAGGCCCGGATCGCCGGCCTGCCGCTGTACCAGCTGCTCGGTGGTGCATCGCGGCGGGGTCTGCTCGCCTACGGCCACGCCTCCGGTGGTGAGCTGCCGCAGATTCTTGACTCCGTTCGCAAGCACCTGGACGAGGGCTTCCAGGCGATCCGCGTGCAGTCAGCCGTCCCCGGCATTGAAGCGCTCTACGGTGTGCCCAGCCGTGAGGCCGCCGGTGGCTCGCTCCGCTACGAGCCGGCCACGCGCTCCGAACTCCCCAAAGAAGAGGACTGGGACACCCGCGCCTACCTGCGCCACCTGCCCGGTGTGTTCGAGGCCGTCCGCCACGAGTTCGGCGCCGAACTGCCGCTGCTGCACGACGCGCACCACCGGCTCACCCCCATCCAGGCCGCCAAGCTCGGAAAGTCGCTTGAGCCCTACGACCTGTTCTGGCTGGAGGACTGCACCCCGGCCGAAAACCAGGAGGCCCTGCGCCTGGTGCGCCAGCACACGACCACACCGCTCGCCATCGGCGAGGTGTTCAACACCGTGTGGGACTACCAGACCCTCATCCGCGAGCAGCTCATCGACTACGTGCGCAGCGCCGTCACCCACACCGGTGGCATCACACCCATGCGCAAGATCCTCGACTACGCGGCGCAGTACCAGATCAAGTCCGGCATCCACGGCCCCACAGATATCTCACCCGTCGGCTTTGCCGCCGGAATCCACCTGGGGCTGGCCATCCAGAACTTCGGCATCCAGGAGTACATCCCGCAGTCGGACGCAACCAACCGGGTGTTTGAGCAGAGCATGAGCTTTGAGAACGGCTACCTGCACCCCGGTGACGCTCCGGGCCTTGGCGTCAACTACAACGATGCTGAGGCGGACGCGCACGAGTACCAGCGCGCCTACCTGCCGTACAACCGCCTCAAGGACGGCACAATCCACGACTGGTAATCCGCCCCCCGCGGACCACGCATCAGACAGACGGAAGGACCCCCATGGACACGCAGAGCACACTCGCCGCCGACCGGCATCCCGCCTGGTTGCCGGACGAGAACGGTGCCGTTTTTGCGGGCGCGGTCTGTGTGGGTGGCACCGGACCGCTGGTGGAGACCATCCGTGGAGAGGTTCGTCGCGCCCAGCGCAGCCACGACGGCACGCTGGCCGACAGTACAGACGGCGCCCGGGTGGTGATCCTCGCTCTGGGGGGCGAGGAGAACCCGGGTGCGGGGGAGCGCGCGGGTGCGGACGGGGCTGGTGGTGCATCCCGTCCGCACCCCGCGCTGGGGGAGGCGCTCGCTGATGTCGCTCAGACGCCGCTGAGCGAGGACGAGTTCCTTGTTGTGCGCCGATCCGGCGGTATCGCGATCCTGGGCGGTTCCGACGCCGCCACCCTGCACGGCACGCTCAGTGTGCTGCGCACGCCGGTTGCGCCCAACGGCCTGACCCGCAGCGCCCCGGCGCACAGCGTCCGCATGCTTGACCACTGGGACAACATGACCGATCACCCGGTGATGGGAACCGTGGAGCGCGGCTACTCAGGGGACTCGATTTTTTACCACGACGGCCAGGTCCGTGAGGACCTGAGCGCGGTCGGCGAGTACGCCAGGCTGCTGGCGAGCGTCGGTATCAACCGGGTCGCCATCAACAACGTCAACGTGCACGCGGTTGAGGCGCACCTGCTGACCGACCTTCTACCGGACGTCGCCCGCATCGCCGAGCAGTTCCGGCCGTGGGGCATCCGGGTGCACCTGTCTGTCAACTTCGCCTCGCCCATGATCCTGGGTGGCCTGCCGAGCGCCGACCCGGTGAGGGCCGACGTGCGGCAGTGGTGGCAGGAGACCACCGACCGCGTGTACGAGCAGATCCCCGACTTTGGTGGCTACCTGGTGAAGGCCGACTCGGAGGGTCAGCCGGGACCGTTCGGCTACGACCGCACCCATGCCGACGGTGCGGAGCCGCTCGCCGTCGCCCTCGCCCCGCACGGCGGAATCGTGCACTGGCGGGCTTTTGTTTACAACCACCGCCAGGACTGGCGTGACCGCAGCACCGATCGTGCTCGCGCCGCAGCCGACCACTTCACCCCGCTGGATGGCGCCTTCGCCGACAACGTGGTGCTCCAGGTTAAACATGGCCCGATGGACTTCCAGGTGCGCGAGCCCGTGTCACCCGTGATCGGCGCCATGGGGCTGACGCCCGTTGCCGTTGAGTTCCAGGTCACCCAGGAGTACACCGGCCACCAGCAGCACATCAGCTACCTGGCACCGATGTGGAGCGAGGTGCTCCGCTTCCGGCTGGCCGGTGACGACGCACCAACGGTCGCGGAGTCTGCTCGCGGCGGGCTGGTCGCCGTGTCCAACGTGGGCACCGACCGGTTCTGGACCGGGCATCCGCTTGCCCAGGCCAACCTGTACGCCTTTGGACGTCTCGCCTGGGACCCGGAGGCCGACCCGATTGCCCTTCTTGACGAGTGGATTCTGGCCACGTTCCCCGACATTGGTGACGAGGAGCGTGCCCTGCTCCACCGCATCATGGACACCTCACTGGCCACCTACGAGGATCTGACCGCTCCGCTTGGCGTTGGTTTTATGGTCAAGCCCGGTCGGCACTACGGGCCGGACGTCAACGGGTACGAGTACACCCCGTGGGGCACGTACCACTTTGCCGACCGTGACGGCATCGGTGTTGACCGTTCCGTTGCGACGGGCACCGGGTATGCCGGGCAGTACCCGCCGCCGTGGCGTCAGACCTACGAGTCGGTGGCCAGCTGTCCGGACGAGCTGCTGCTGTTTTTCCACCACGTGCCGTACACGCACGTTCTGCACAGCGGGACAACCGTCATCCAGCACATCTACGACACCCACGCCGACGGCGTTGACGAGGTGGAGGACGTGGTGGAGGCCTGGCGCACCCTCAGTGGGCGCATTGACGACTCGGTTCACCGCCGGGTGTCCGAGCGGCTGGTTGAGCAGCTGCGCTCCGCGCGCGAGTGGCGCGATCAGATCCGCAGCTACTTCTGGCGTGCCTCCGGCATCCCCGACGAGCGCGGGCGGCCGCTGTACTAGAGCCGCTGGGCCGCTGAGCCGCTGAGTCGTTGGGCCGTTCAGCCGCTGAGCCGTTCAGCCGCTGAGTCGTTGGGCCGTTCAGTCGGTCCGAGGGTCGGGAGCGGAAGAGCCCTACTGTTCTGATGACGGATTGGACGTCTGTCCTGGCGCGCCCTCAGTCGAGTGGCCATCGGACTGCGCGGCCACCTGCTCGGCGGCCAGCCCCGCGGCCCGTCGCCGACGCGCAGCAATGAGAGCCACGATGCCGGAGATCAGCGCGGCAAAGAGCAGGATCCCCGCGTGCACAAAGCGTGTGGATTCCTCACTGCGCAGCAACACCCAGATCGCGATCACGGTCCACCCGATCGCGAGACCGCCGGGCAGCTGCTGGAATCGTCCACCGGTTTTCTTCTGAGGGCTGGTCATGCGTCCACGATATCGGTGTGGGGCGGACACATTGTTTTGTGGTGCCCGTTCGATGATGGATCCGTCTGACAATTGCCTCCGCAGATTTCCATCGTGCTGATTAACGCCGGGCATATCCGTAGCGTTGGCGGCAATCGAATGGAGGTCAGAAATGCCACAGGAGAGTAACCCCTCAATTAAAGATCCCGAGCTTTACACAGAGCTCATTAAGGATGGCGCGTCAGCTGAGGCTGCCGCCCGGATCTCAAACGCCGCAGCCCGTGACGGGCGAGCAGCCGTTGGACGTCGAGGCGGCGAGTCCGGATCGTACGAGGACTGGACCGTCCCCGAGCTTCGTAACAGAGCCAAAGAACTTGGTCTATCCGGATACTCCGACCTGCGTAAAGCCGACCTGATCACCGCACTGCGTGAGCACTAGAGAGGAGAGCATCGTGTCACACACCGAGCACACCAATCAGGATGAGGTTTCGCTTCAGAACCCTGTCACCGCCTACCCCGGTGACGGCTTTCCGCGCCAGGACTTTGACCAGCCGGGAACCACCGCTCGCACGGATCCCACACCGGACCACGGTGAGCAGAGCTACGTCGGCAGTGGCCGCTTGGCCGGGCTGACCGCCCTCATCACCGGCGGCGACTCCGGTATTGGTCGGGCCGTCGCCATCGCCTACGCCCGTGAGGGGGCAGACGTCGCCATCGTGCATATGCCGGAAGAGCAGGAGGACGCCGCCGACACCGCCGAGTGGATCGGAAAGGCGGGGGTGCGGTCCCTCACCCTGGCGGGTGATCTTCGTGACGAGCGGTTCTGCCAGAGCGCGGTGGAGCAGACCGTCGCCGAGTTTGGCGGGCTCGACATCGTGGTTCTTAATGCGGGGTATCAAAAGATCAGACCCGCATTCGTTGAACTGGAGACCGAAGAATTCGATCGGGTCTTTCGGACCAATCTTTATGGGCTCATCTGGACGGCCCGCGCGGCGGTGCCTCATCTGAAACCCGGCGCATCGATCATTACGACCGCATCAATTCAGGCCTTTAATCCGTCCCCGGTTTTGATTGATTATGCGAGGACTAAGGCAGCGCAGGTCGCCTTTACGAAGGCTCTCGCTCAAGAACTGGGCCCGCAGGGTATTCGCGTGAACGCTGTCGCCCCCGGCCCGATCTGGACCCCGCTGATTCCAGCCACCGGCTGGCCGGATTCATTGCCGACCTTTGGTCAGGACACTCCGCTCGGGAGGGCGGGGCAGCCCGCAGAGCTGGCGTCGAGTTATGTGTTCCTTGCAGACCCGAACTCGACATTCGTTTCGGGTGCTGTGGTGCCAGTTACCGGAGGCAAGGGGCTCTAGGCGCTGTTCTGGAGGCCGGTGATCCCTCAGCCTGGCGGTTGTAGCGTGACACCATGACCGCAGAACCTGCTCGCCTCCGTCGTCGTACGGCAGAGCGCTGGAACTGGGTGGGGGCGGTGCTTCTGCTGGTTGCGGGATGCA
>JBQELM010000086.1:0-7351 GCA_052103915.1 Mycetocola sp.
GCAGCGTGACCACTTTGCTTCGGTCAAGATCCGTTGGTGCCCACTGCTTCAATACCCGTTCGTGTGAGCGGTCGAGGGCAACAACCAGGTCAAGCGTGGCAAACCAGCTCGGATCAAACTGTTGCGCACGACGCCCAAGAATGGGGTAGCCGTGGTTGGTCAAGGCGCGGATTGTTCTGTGGTCCGGTGGCTCTCCCACATGCCAGTCTCCGATTCCGGCTGAGCGAACCGTCAGCCGGTGGGTGAGACCGGCCTGTTCAACCCGGTGAAGGAAGACGGACTCGGCCATGGGGGAGCGACAGATGTTGCCCGCGCAGACAAAGACAACGCCAAACCGGTCGGAGGGCGCAGAGAGCGGGGGCAGCATGCCCACCATTCTGATGGACAGCGCCCGCCCGCGCTACGCCGGATCCGGCGGGGCCTCCCCAGCGCCACACGGGAACAATCCGTACACACGATGTGGCACTGGCGCGGAGGGCATCATGCGTTGCGCCATGCTCGTGGCACAGAGGAACGGCGGCCAGTCGGATGGGTGGTTGCGGCGGCGATCAGAGGGGCGGCGTCCAGTGAAGGAGCATGCGGGTGACAGGGACAGCGGAACGTCTGGCGCACATTGTGGCGGTCAGAGCCGAACTCAACTCCCTTGTTATCGGACTGTCCATGATCGATCTTGCGGGCCAGTGGCGGTCTGCTGCGGCCCGGGTCTGCGCGCAGGAACTGGATCAGCTCGCCGCAGAGTGGTCGGTTGTGTGCGCGATTGTCGAGGGAGCCACCGTCACTGGGGCACCGCTCTGAGGGTAGCGGTGGTGTCCCGGTGACGGGCACCGAGTCACCGGTGGTGACATCTGGTTTTGTCTCGGTAGACACGGATCGGCTTCATGCGCTTGCCGGAGTGCTGAGCGCACGGGAAGACAGCTTTCACGCCTGCGCGGCCGACACAGCACAGTGGGGCGAACCAACGGCTGAGGGTGGCGTTGTTGCTGAGGCGGGGGAGATCACCGCACGGCTGAGGGTGCTCGCTCAAAGATGTGGAGACCTGTCAGCGACTCTGCGTTCCATTGCCTGGCGTAGCGACAGCGCCGATGTAGAGATCGCCGGAGAGTTGAGCAGCGCTGCTGTGCAGTCCGGGCCGCGGGGTCCAGCCGGGGCGGCGCTGCACGTTGCGGTGATCGCCCACCAGATTTTTGGGCCGCGGGGTGCGAGCGCGAGTAGACAAGCATGGACCCGGGCCGCGTCCGCGCTTGCGCAGGATGGCAGTGGCGGGCCTGTGAGTGTTCGTGGTTCAGAGGCCAGGGGCGTGAGTCCGGCGCACACACTGGAAGACCACCTCGCCCGGAGTCCCTCCGGTGGTGTGGGCGGAGCCCAGCTCAGGGTTGAGAGATATCACGGCTCGGACGGTGCCGCCGATACCGTCGTGGCGTACATCGCGGGGACACAGGAAGACCCGGACGGCAGTGAGCCCTTCGACTGGGCAAGCAACATTGCCGGTATCGGTGGTGAAGCAGCCGCGTCTCTCCGGGGCGTGGAGCGTGCGCTCGCCGATTCAGGGGTGACGTCCTCCGACCGGCTCCACCTGGTTGGGTACAGCCAGGGCGGCCTTGTTGCAGCGCGCATCGCCTCCGGAGATAGGTACTCGGTTGAATCAACGACGGTGTTCGGATCGCCCGGTGACGGAGTACCTGTCGACGGTTCCGTTGAGCAATTGACGATGAGGCATCGCGACGATGTTGTCCCGGTGCTTTCAGGGGGAGAACCCCTGGGTTACGACCCGTCACGGGTTGTTGTTACCGGTGTGAGCGGGGCAACCGGTGCGTCGCTATTTGCCGCCCACGGGCGCGAGCACTACCGAACAACCGCTGCGGCTACGGACCGGGCACACGACCCACGTGTCCGTGCGCACCTGGCCGGTATCCGACCAGAGGCAGAGCGGGGCCAGGTGCGTGACTACCGGATCACGGAACCGCCACGGTCCTCGGAGACGAGGCCAGAGACAGCGGAACGGCCACCTCCGTCACCACCCGCTCAACAGCCACCGCAGCCCTACCCGGTCCCGGCGCAGCCAACAGTGACACCACCCCCCGGTTGACGAACCGACAACGCCCCCGCCCAACAGGTCATCACGGTGATCGCGAATGATGCGGAGGGCGAGGGATCAGTGTGTGGTGATACCGGGTTTAGCTGTCGCGCTCGGGGCGAAGAATCGAGTTCAGGATTGCGTTGAAGATCGAGATGAGGATGGCGCCAAGAACGCCCCACCAGAACCCGTCAACGGTGAGACCAAAGCCAAACCAGGAGGTGATGCCTGCCGTAATCATCAGGAGCAGGCCGTTGATCAAGAACGAGACCAGCCCAAGGGTCAGGATGTACAGCGGGAACGCCACAACGCGGATGACCGTCCCGATGACGCTGTTCACCAGGGCAAAAATGAGAGCAACCAGGCCGTACGTCAACAGCTCTGGGCCAACCCCCTCGGCAAAGGGCTCAACAGACACACCGGTCACAATCAGCGTGGTGAGCCAGATCGCAGCAGCGTTGATCACAATTCGAAGCAAAAAACCGGTCATGACCCCATCCTCACACGGCACCAATATGCTCGACTCAGAATTGAGCCGCCGTAGACTCATCTGGTGACCTCATCGACTCGTTCTCAGGTACGGCTGCGGCCGGAGATTGCTGGTCTCCCGCCCTACCGACAGGGCCGACCGGCAGCCAGCGACGCACTCAAGCTCTCCAGCAATGAGAACCCGTTCCCTCCCCTTCCCGGCGTCATTGACGCCGTCATCGGAGACGGGCTCATCAACCGATACCCGGACGCCACGGCCGCGCGGCTTCGCCACGTCCTTGCGGAGCGCTTCTCCGTCAGTGCCGACGAGGTCCACATCGGTGCCGGATCGGTGTCCATCATCGCCCAGCTCCTCCTCGCCGTTGCCGGACCGGGCGACTCCGTTGTGTACGCCTGGCGGTCCTTTGAGGCGTACCCCTCACTTGTGACAGTGACCGGTGCCTCAAGCATTCAGGTCCCGCTGACCGACGACTACCAGCACGACCTCCCGGCCATGGCACAGGCCATCACGGCACAGACCAGAGCCGTCATCGTCTGCACGCCAAACAACCCAACCGGTGGGATCGTCACAGAGGACAGCCTCCGCGAGTTCCTGGCGCAGGTTCCCTCCGACGTGCTTGTCATCCTTGACGAGGCCTACCGCGAGTTCGTCACCGACCCGCGTATCGCCGACGGCGCAACCATCGTTGCCGAATACCCCAACGTTGTCCTGCTCCGGACCTTCAGTAAGGCCTACGGTCTTGCCGGGTTGCGGGTGGGGTACGCCATCGGTGACACAACCATTCTTGATGCCGCTCGCGCCACGGCGATCCCGCTTGCGGTGACGGGCCTGGCCGAAAACGCTGCGCTTGAGTCCCTCACCCGCGAGGACGAGCTCACCGAGCGGGTTGCCGTCCTCGTCGCCCGCCGCGCGGAGCAGATCAACGCCGTGCGAGCGGCAGGGCTGGCGGTTCCGGACGCGGAGGGCAACTTCTTCTGGCTGGACGCCGGAGAGCAGACCGTGGCGGTCGCAGACATTCTTGAACAGCACGGAATCATCGGCAGGGCGTTCCCCGGATCGGGAATCCGTGTCAGCATCGGCGAACAGGAAGCCACCGCTCGCCTGAGCGCCGCCGCCGCAGAAATCGTTGCGCTCCTGGACGCGGGACACCCGCTCCTGGGCGCGCAGGCAACGAAGGGTTAACCTAAGACGATGGCATCAGCACCGCAGTCACACTCAGATGAGCCGATTCGTTTCCTCGACGAGTCAGGCCGGTTTGACCCCTCTGAGTCGGCACAGCCGTACCTGTCGCAGCTGGACACGCTCAGCGACGACGACCACACCACGTTCATGCGGGACATGCGGTTTTCCCGTGCGCTGGACACCGAGGCAACCAACCTGCAGCGTCAGGGACAGATGGCGCTGTGGCCGCCGTCCCGCGGGCAGGAGGGCGCGCAGGTCGGCTCCGGACGGGCCGCCAGGCGTCAGGACCACATCTTCCCGTCCTACCGGGAACACATCGTTCCCATCATTCGTGGTGTTGACCCGATCAACATCATCCGGGTGATGAAGGGGCTGAGCAACGGCGGCTGGGACCCAACCGACCCGGCCAACGGCAACACGCGCCTGTACAACCTGGTGCTTGCCACCCAGACGCTCCACGCCACCGGCTACGCCATGGGCATCGGACTCGACGGTGCCTCCGGAACCGGCGACCCCGAGCGCGACGAGGCCGTCCTCGTCTACTTCGGTGACGGGTCAACCTCCGAGGGCGACGCCAACGAGTCACTGGTGTTTGCGGCCAGCTACCAGACGCCGCAGGTGTTTTTCCTGCAGAACAACCACTGGGCGATCTCCGTCCCCGTTGAGCGGCAGTCGCGGGTTCCGCTGGTCAACCGGCCCGCAGGTTTCGGAATCCCCGGACGCCAGATCGACGGCAACGATGTCCTCGCGGCGTACGCGGTGACCTCGGCGCACCTGGACGATGCTCGTGCCGGTCGGGGGCCGTCCTACATTGAGGCGCTCACCTACCGAATGGGTGCGCACACCACAAGCGATGACCCGAGCAAGTACCGTCAGAACGCTGAGGTTGAGTACTGGAGCGCTCGCGACCCGCTGAACCGCTTTGACGGCTACCTGCGCTCGCGTGGTGCGGACGAGGCCCTGTTTGAGCAGGCCGACGCTGACGCCAAGGACTTTGCCGCCGACATTCGCCGTCGCACGCTTGCCCTGGAGGGGCCGACCAAGGACGAGATCTTTGATCACGTCTACGCGGAGCCGCACCCACGGATCCAGGAGCAGAAGGACTGGCTCGACGAGTACGAGCGTCAGATGGAGGCCGAGTGATGAGCACGCAGATCAGCGCAGAAGAGACACAGGAATCAGCCCTGGCCCCGCAGACAACAACACTGACGATGGCCAAGGCCATCAACCTGGGTCTGCGTGAGGCGATGCTCGCCAACGACCGCGTCCTGCTCATGGGTGAGGACATCGGCCCACTGGGCGGGGTGTTCCGCGTGACGGAGGGCCTGCACGCCGAGTTTGGTGGGGAGCGCGTCCGTGACACCCCTCTTGCCGAGTCCGGCATCGTCGGCACGGCCATCGGACTGGCCATGCGGGGGTATAGCCCGGTGTGCGAGATCCAGTTTGACGGGTTCATCTTCCCGGCCTTCAACCAGATCACCAGCCAGCTGGCCCGCATGAGTGCCAGACACAACGGTGCGTTGTCCATGCCCGTTGTCATCCGGGTGCCCTACGGCGGCCGCATCGGTGCGGTTGAGCACCACCAGGAGAGCCCTGAGGCGTACTTTGCGCACACCCCCGGCCTGCGCGTGGTGAGCCCCTCAACACCAAACGACGCCTACTGGATGATCCAGGAGGCCATTGCGTCGCCGGACCCCGTGCTGTTTTTTGAGCCGAAGAGCCGCTACTGGCCCAAGGGCGAGGTTGATCTCAGCGGACCGGCCGCGCCGCTGCACGCGTCACGGATCGTCCGCACCGGA
Organism: Mycetocola sp.; assembly: GCA_052103915.1. Lineage (GTDB taxonomy): Bacteria > Actinomycetota > Actinomycetes > Actinomycetales > Microbacteriaceae > Mycetocola_B. The sequence continues at coordinate 5,546 of JBQELM010000086.1, forward strand.
ACGGACGTGACCCTGGTTGGTCACGGTGCGATGGTGTCAACGCTGCTTCAGGCGGCGCAGATCGCCGCGGGTGAGGGCATCAGTGCAGAGGTTGTTGACCTCCGCTCCATCTCACCCATCGACTACGAGCCGCTGCTGGACAGCGTGCGCCGCACCGGCCGCCTGGTGGTGGCGCAGGAGGCGTCGGGTAACGCCTCCGTTGGCTCCGAGATCGCCGCAACGGTGACAGAGAAGGCGTTCTACTCGCTTGAGGCGCCCGTGCTTCGGGTGTCCGGTTTTGATACCCCGTTCCCCACGGCGAAGCTGGAGAGCTTCTTCGTCCCCGACGCCGACCGCGTCCTTGAGGCCATCGATCGGTCGCTCGCCTACTAGCGGGCCCGGTTACGAGCAGGAGTTTGCATGTCTGAACAGTTCTTCACCCTCCCCGACGTGGGCGAGGGCCTGACCGAGGCCGAAATCGTGTCGTGGAAGGTCGCCGCCGGTGACACCGTTGAGGTGAACCAGGTGATCGTTGAGATCGAGACGGCCAAGTCGCTTGTTGAGCTGCCCTCGCCGTACGCCGGTGTGGTTGGCGCGCTCCTGGTTGCTGAGGGCACAACGGTTGACGTCGGGACGTCCATCGTCCGCATCGACGGCGAGGGTGATGGCGGCGCTGCCGCCCCGAGCGCCCCGGCCGACGAGTCGCTGCTGACCGAACCCGTGCAGGTCACCGCCGGGATCGAGACCGACCCGAACGAGGACTCCGGGTCGGGAGCCGTGCTGGTTGGCTACGGTTCGGAGGGCACCGCCGGGTCGCGTCGCCGCGGCCGCGGTCGTGCAGCGACCCCCACCACCGGTGCATCGGCGCAGGCTGCGGCACCCGCCGCAGCGCCCGCTCCAGCGCCACAGCGGTCAGCGGCCCCGGCGCCTGCCGCTCAGCGTGCGGCCGTTCGATCCGTTCCGGCCGCCGCGGCCGTGTCCGTCATCGCCAAGCCCCCGATTCGCAAGCTGGCCAAGGACCTGGGCGTTGACCTCAGCACCGTTGAGGGAACCGGCCTTGTGGGCGAGATCACCCGCGACGACGTGGTGCGTGAGGCCAGCCAGGCCAGTGTGTTCCGCAACATTGAGACCCCGGCGTGGAAGGACGAGCGCGAGGAGCGCATCCCCGTGAAGGGCGTCCGCAAGATGACGGCAGACGCCATGGTGCGCTCCGCGTACCAGGCCCCGCACGTCAGCCTCTTTGTTGACGTTGACGCCACCCGGACCATGGAGTTTGTGAAGCGGCTGAAGGCGTCAACCGACTTTGCCGGTGTGAAGGTGTCCCCGCTGCTTGTCATGGCGAAAGCCATGATCTGGGCTGTCCGACGCAACCCGATGGTGAACGCCGCCTGGACCGATGAGGAGATCATCGTCAGGCACTACGTCAACCTGGGTGTGGCCGCCGCAACCCCGCGCGGACTGATCGTCCCGAACGTGAAGGAAGCGCAGGCGATGACCCTGCTTGAGCTGGCGCGTGCACTTGAGCAGCTCACCCTCACCGCTCGCGACGGCAAGACCCAGCCGCGTGACATGCAGAACGGCACGATCACCGTCACCAACATCGGTGTGTTTGGCATGGACACGGGAACCCCTATCCTGAACCCCGGTGAGGTCGGAATCGTGGCGCTCGGAACCATCAAGCAGAAGCCGTGGGTGTTTGAGGGCGAGGTCCGTCCCCGCTACGTGACCACCCTGGGCGCATCGTTTGACCACCGTGTGGTTGACGGCGATGTGGCCAGCCGCTTCCTTGCCGACGTGGCCAGCATCCTGGAGGAGCCGGCGCTGCTG
>JBQELM010000087.1:0-7327 GCA_052103915.1 Mycetocola sp.
CATTGATGCGCTCTACCCGGACCCGACGCCGTACATTTCTGGCTGGTTCCAGGCACCGAATGGTGTGGAGGGTGCGGAGGAGGTTCGTCTTCACCTGCAGGTGACCTCGCCACGGCGGGCAGAGAGCAAGCTGAAGTACCTGGCCGGATCCGAGGCGGTCATGGGCGCGTTCATCGGCGACGTGTTGCCAGAGGATCAAGCGCAGCAACTGCGATCAGCGCTGAGCCGCGTGACACCGAGTAACGGAGGAGAACTGTGAGTCACTCATCGAGCGGTCAGGGACAGCAACGATCGGCCGCGACGGGGGAAGACCGTGCCGGCCTTGCTCACGACTTCGCAACCCTCTACGGCGTGGAGCCGACGGGACTGTGGGCCGCGCCCGGCCGGGTCAACCTGATTGGCGAACACACCGACTACAACGACGGACTTGTGATGCCGTTTGCGATCAACGCGCGGGCGGTTGCCGGTGTCGCTGAGCGTTCTGACGGGCTGTTGGCGCTCGCGAGCAGGCAGCAGAGCGCGGACGAACCCCGTGTGGTTTCCGTTGACGGGCTGTCGCCGTCCTCGCTCAGCGGCTGGGGTCGGTATCCGGCCGGAGTGGTGTGGGCGTTCCAGCAGCGAGGGGTGGACGTGCCGGGGTTCTCCATCCTGCTGGACTCCCTGGTTCCGGTTGGCTCAGGACTGTCATCGTCAGCGGCCATCGAGTGCGCTGTTGCCATCGCCATTAACGATCTCACCGGGGCAGGTTTGAGCAGGGAAGAGCTGGTGCTGCTCTGCCAGAGTGCGGAGAACGATTTTGTTGGCGCACCAACCGGCATTCTTGATCAATCCGCGTCGTTGCTGTCGTCCGCGGGGCACGCCCTGTTCCTCGACTGTCGCACCCGGCATGGCGAGGCCGTTGCCCTTGATCTGGACGCCGCCGGACTTGAACTGATCGTGATCGATACGCGCGTGTCACACGCGCACGAGTCTGGCGGGTACCGGGACAGGGTTGAATCCTGCCGTCTGGGCGCGCGGCTGCTGGGTGTGTCCTCCCTCAGGGATGTGACGGCGGCCGACCTCCCGCGCGCAGAAAGCGTTCTCGACGACACCACGTTCAGGAGGGTGCGACACATTGTGACGGAGAACGTCAGGGTGGAGCAGGTGGTCGCGGCGCTGGCGCAGGACGGGCCACGAGCGATCGGTGGCATTCTGACTGCGTCCCACGCCTCCATGCGCGACGACTACAGCATCTCCTGCCCAGAGCTTGACCTGGTCGTTGATGCGGCGCTGACGGCCGGCGCTCTGGGGGCCAGAATGACTGGCGGCGGCTTTGGCGGATCGGCGATTGCCCTGGTTGACAGCTCGGAGAGCGAGCGGGTGCGCGATGCCGTGTCCGCCGCGTTTGCTGATGCGGGGTACGCGCCGTGTGAACAGTTTGTGGTTGTCCCCGGTCCCGGCGCGGTTCGAGTGCTCTGAGTGGTGCGCGCGTGCGGCCGGAGCGGGGCGGGGACTCTGAAAGCAGCGCACGGACGTCAGCGGGTAATCAGCTCGTGACTCAGTGACTCAGTGACTGAGCGACTCAGCTGCTCCGTGCCCCCCTAAACGGGGTCCACGATTGTTGTCACAAAACGCTGTGCACATCCATAGCGATCGCTAAGCTGATCCTCGGGGATGGGGGTCCACTGTGCGCCGGATCGTGCGCGCCTGTTCTGAACGGAAATCACATGTCCCGCTCTCGTTCTCGGATCGCCGCCCTGGCCGGTGCCGGTCTGGTTCTGTCCGGCCTCGCGATCGCTCCAGCAGCCGTGGCCGACGAAATCGCTCCGGCTGCCGACTCGGCCATTGACCAGGCTCTCAGCTCTGACCCCAGCACCGACGGTGCGACGACTGCTCCTGTCTCACCCGAGCCGACGGATGCCGGTGAGGCGCCCACGTCGTCAGCCCCCGCGGCTGAGGACAACAGCTCCTCAGATGCCACCCCCGCCGAGGGCGACAGCACTGGCGCCCCCAACGTGTCACCCCTGGCTGCCCCGCCGGAGTTCTCTGCCTTCGCTCCGCGTCTCTGGAGTGACGTCAGCATTGACGGTGTAGCTCCGGCCGCAACGATCACGACCACCCCCGGTGTGTCCGCAGCGGAGTGGGCCGTGTCGGTGAGTGACTCCGACCTGACCGCCAACACCGCGGGCATTGTTGTGTTCTGTGCGCAGCTCCCCGCCCCGCTCCACCTTGACGCTCCGGCTGAGGTGTTCAATGATGCGACCAGCGAGGAAGAGCTCCCTGGGCTGCTCGCCTACCTGAACGATGGTGTGACCTGCGATGCGTTGCTTGACGCGGCAAGTTCAACCGAACCGCCGGTGGGCGAAGACGCGCTGTTCACCGAGGACTTTGACGCGGAAAACCCGCCGTCGGCCGTGGTTGTTGGTGGGCTTCTTGCCAACATCAACGACGAGGAGTTTGAGTTCGGCTACCCCACCACGCTGGGTGTTGAGCTGAGTTCAGCCGCTGCCGAGGGGCTTGAGGTCGGCGACTACCCGCTGGAGCTGCAGGGCTTCTTCGTCGATCAGGGCATCGGTCTTGAGCCGTCGCCCGAGCCCGAAGAGACCGAGCCGCCCGTTCGCGAGGTTCCCGTCAACATTCAGGGCCTGAGCGACCTGGCCGAGGCGTCAGACGTGACCGTTGCTGCTGACATTCCGGGCGTTAAAGCCATCGATGTTCAGCCGGGTGACGAGGCTCAGCTCATTGTTCGGGCCGAGTCGACGTCAACGCCTGAGCCCACCGAGTCGGCCGAGCCCACCGCATCCGCTGAGCCGACCGCAAGCGCGACTGCGGCTCCTGCTTCCACAAGCACGGGTGCCCCGGTTGTGAAGGCGCTCGCGTCGACCGGTGCTGAGGCGCCGTCCGGTGCGCTTGGTCTTGCCGGTGTGCTTCTGGCTGCTGGTCTGACCGTTCTGGCTCTGCGCCGTCGCGCTCAGACCCGGTAACACACAACTCATCGGCACCTCAGTGTCGAGGTGATCAAGGAACGGCCCGACAGGCACCACTGTCGGGCCGTTCCGCTGTCTGTGGTGTTGCAACCCCGACGCGGGTTCGCCGTCGTGGCATACGCTGGCCTCATGGCAGTGAGCGAAACGGCGCGCGGACTCATCACATCGGTTCTGCGGCGCGTGCACAACCAGCTGGATTCCGAGCGTGGCGGTGCCGTGGCCGATTACATCCCTGAACTAGCCTCGGCCGATCCCGAGCCGTTTGGGCTTGCGCTGTGCAGCGTCAACGGCACGGTGTACTCGGCGGGTGAGGCAACGCAGGAGTTCACGATCCAGTCGGTGTCAAAGCCGCTGGTTTATGCCCTCGCATTGACAGACATCGGGCTGGATGCCGTCCACGAACGGGTGGGGGCCGAGCCAAGTGGCGAGGCGTTTAACGCGGTCAAGCTTGAGGCGGGCACCGGGCGTCCGCCGAACCCGATGGTCAACGCCGGAGCCATACTGACGACATCCCTTGTCGCCGGTGACAGCCTTGAGGATCGTTTTGAGCGCATCCTCGACTGGCTGAGCCGCTTCGCCGGGCGGCGGTTGAGCTTTGACGAGCAGGTGTTCCGTTCCGAGTCGGCAACGGGTGATCGCAACAGGGCGCTGGCGTATCTCATGCGGAGCGCGGGATCACTGACAGCCGACGTGACCGAGACCGTCGAGCTGTACTTCCGCCAGTGCTCCATCCTGGTCACAGCGGAGGATCTGGCTGTGATGGGGGCCACCCTGGGCAACCACGGTGTTAATCCGCTCACGGGCGAGCAGGTGCTCTCGGAGTCCAACTGTGAGCACGTCCTCACCATCATGGCGACCTGCGGCATGTACGACTACGCGGGCGAATGGCTGCTGCGTGCGGGGCTTCCGGCCAAATCCGGTGTGGCTGGCGGCCTGGTCGCAACGTCGCTTGGCGAGTTCGGGGTCGGCCTGTTCAGCTCCCGGCTTGACCACAACGGCAACTCGGTGAGGGCCGTGGCTGCGGCGCAGGAGCTGGCCGCGCTGTTTGGGCTGCACATTCTGAATCGGCCAAAGGAGCTGGGCTGGCGCTCCTGTGTGGTTGAACCGGCGCACCTGCGCGACGCTCCCGCGTCGGAGGGGGCCGAGCTGGCCGCTCTGCTTGATGAGCACCGCTCCGCGCTTTTGATGTGGCGTTTCCGCGGCTATGTTGACTTCGCCTCGACCGAGGGCCTGTACGTTGCGGTTGACAACTGGCGGGACTCGCTTGCCGCGTCTTCGGTTTCTGAGGCTTCGGATTCGGCAGCCCAGACGTCGCAGGCATCTCAGGTTTCGCAGCCGTCTCGAGCAGCTGCGTCGGCGCCGCAGCCGACGATCATTCTTGATTTTTCCGGTGTCACGCAGGTGCAGAGTGTGGCCGTCGACATGATTGCGGTGTTTGTGCTGTGGGCCGAGAGTCAGGGCATCCATGTCGCCGCAAATGACCCATCCGGTCAGGGAAAAGCCATTGCCGGTTTGGCCAGGCACTCGGCTCTGGCTGACACGGTACGCAGTGCGATCGCGGCGCAGTCAGGCAAGGCAATCCTCAATAATTAGTCGTCCACACACGGCGTTTTCTTTTTTGAGTGATTCAAAATAACTCGTAGTCTGGAGCTGTGTCAGACGGGTATGAGCAAACAATTCGGAGTGCCGGACTCCGAGTGACCGCGGGGCGTGTAGCTGTGCTCCGCGCGCTTGACGACCGTCCGCACTCTGACGCGGACACGCTGTACGGCGTGGTCGCTCGGGAGTTGGCCAACACTTCCATCCAGTCCATCCACAACATTCTTGGTGATCTGGCCGGGACCGGATTGATCCGTCGGATCGTCCCAGCCGGGTCATCAGCGCGGTACGAGAGGCGCATCAACGACAACCATCACCATCTGGTCTGCACCCAGTGCGGAGCGGTCAGTGACGTGGACTGTGTTGTTGGTGCCGCACCCTGCCTGACCCCTGGCGACACCGGTGGCTTTGCCGTCACCAGCGCCGAGGTCACATTCTGGGGCCTCTGCCCCCGCTGCCAGGCCGCGTAATTCCATCACTCGCTCCCGAACAGAGGAGAACTATGTCTCATAACAAGACCACCAGTCTCACCGGCGCCCCCATCCCCAGCGATGACAACTCGTTGACCGCTGGCGCCGACGGCGTCACTGCCCTGCACGATCGCTATCTGGTCGAGAAGCTTGCTCAGTTCAACCGGGAGCGCATTCCCGAGCGGATCGTGCACGCCAAGGGCGGTGGAGCATTTGGTGAGTTTGTCGTCACCGGTGATGTCTCCGCGTACACCAGCGCTGCGCTGTTCCAGCCCGGTTCCCGGGTGGAGACGCTGCAGCGGTTCTCCTCTGTTGCCGGTGAGCAGGGCTCCCCTGACACCTGGCGAGACGTTCGCGGTTTCTCGGTGAAGTTCTACACGCCAGAGGGCAACTACGACATCGTCGGAAACAACACCCCGGTGTTTTTCATCCGTGATGGCATCAAGTTCCCCGATTTCATCCACTCACAGAAGCGACTGCCCGGCTCGGGTCTGCGCGACGCTGACATGCAGTGGGACTTCTGGACCCTGTCGCCGGAGTCGGCTCACCAGGTCACTTATCTGATGGGCGACCGTGGTCTCCCGCGCAGCTGGCGTGAGATGCCCGGTTTTGGGTCACACACCTACCAGTGGATCAACGCGGCCGGTGAGCGTTTCTGGGTCAAATACCACTTTGAGTCGCTGCAGGGTAATCACGAGATCGGCAACGACAGCGCCGAAGAGATCGCCGGTGCTGACGCCGATTACTACCGTCGTGACCTGTACGAGGCCATCAACCGTGGTGAGTTCCCTGCCTGGGAGGTCAAGGTCCAGGTCATGCCGTACGAGGACGCCAAGACCTACCGCTTCAACCCGTTTGACCTGACCAAGGTTTGGCCGCACGCCGACTACCCGCTGATCACGGTCGGTGTTCACACGCTGAACCGCAACCCGGAGAACTTCTTCGCCGAGATCGAGCAGGCCGCGTTCTCGCCGGCCAACACGGTTCCCGGCATCGACATCAGCCCGGACAAGATGCTGATGGCCCGTGTGTTCTCCTACCCTGACGCCCAGCGCTACCGCGTCGGAACCAACTACCAGGAGCTGCCGGTCAACGCTCCGCACGCGGCTCCGGTGAACACCTACAGTCGTGACGGCCAGCTGCGGCACACCTTCCCCTCGGCCGGTGCGCCCAACTACGCACCCAACTCCCTGGGTGGCCCCGTGGCCGACGCCGCTGCGGGGAGCTGGGAGTCCGACGGTGCCCTGGTGCGTGCCGCCGCAACCCTTCACTCGGATGACGATGACTTCGGTCAGGCCGGAACCCTGTACCGGGATGTCTTTGACGCGGAAGCCAAGGCTCGTTTCCTCGACACCATCACGGGTGCTGTATCCGGGGTGACCCGTGACGAGGTCCGTGAGCGTGCGATCTGGTACTGGACGCAGGTTGACGCAGAGCTCGGACAGGCCCTGCGCGCGCGGTTGTCCGCCTGAGCACAGCTGAGTCACGCGCACCGCTGACAAGCGATTTCTGCCACTGGCCACGGACCACACGGTTCGTGGCCAGTGGCGTTTGTGTGAGTGGCGCGATCTAGACTTGTCCCGTGTCATCACTGTCTGCTGATTCAGCGCCCGCTCGGCCCCACGTTCTCATTGCGCCGGACAAGTTCAAAGGTTCTGCCACCGCGCAACAGGTGGCGACGGCGTTGGGTGAGGGCATTCGTGCTGTTGTGCCTGCTGCCCGGATCACGACGCTCCCCATCGCCGACGGCGGCGAGGGAACGCTTGACGCCGTTGTTCCCGCCGGATCCGACCGGCGACGGGCGGACGTCACCGGTCCGCTGGGGGAGACTCGTCGGGCCGACTGGGGGATCAGGGTCGTTGACGGGCGTCGTGTTGCGGTGATTGAGTCCGCCGCCGCCAGTGGGCTTGAGTTTGTGACTCCGACCCCCGACGCGGCCGTACGCGCGACAAGTGCCGGGACCGGTGACCTGATCAGGGCAGCGCTGGACGAGGGTGTTGACGAGATCGTTGTGACCCTTGGCGGCTCGGCGATGTCCGACGGTGGGGCTGGGGCACTGCGTGCGCTTGGTGCACGGTTACTGGACGCGGAGGGGCGTGCTGTTGCTGATGGGGCGCTGGGGCTTGAGCGGGTGGATGCGCTTGATCTGAGCGGGTGCGACGCGCGGTTGAGTGAGGTTTCGCTCCGACTCGCCGTTGACGTGGACAATCCGCTGGTGGGTGAGCGCGGCGCCGCCGCTGTCTTTTCGCCACAGAAGGGGGCAGACACGGTAACGGTGACGCGGATTGATGC
>JBQELM010000088.1:0-987 GCA_052103915.1 Mycetocola sp.
CACTACCTGTACATCGCGGTTATTGTTGCCGTCCTCGCCGGAATCACGGTTGGCCTTGTTGCCCCGGATTTTGCTGTGGAGTTGAGACCCATTGGTGAGGCCTTTGTCGCCCTCATCAAGATGATGATTGCCCCGATCATTTTTTGCACCATCGTTCTCGGCGTTGGCTCCATTGCTCAGGCGGCAACCGTTGGAAAGGTCGGCGGTTTAGCCCTGGGGTATTTTCTGGTGATGTCGACCTTTGCGTTGGCCATCGGATTGGTGGTGGGAAACCTCATTCACCCGGGCGAGGGACTGAACATCGCTTCGGCCAGCTATGACGCGGGCGAGGCGACGTCGGAGTCAACAAGCGACTTCCTTTTGGGCATCATCCCCACCTCTTTGGTGTCCTCTCTTGTGGACGGCAATATTCTTCAGGTCCTTCTCGTCGCTCTTCTTGTTGGTTTCGCATTGCAGCGGATGGGGCCAACCGGAGTCCCTCTCCTCTCCGCAATTCGACTGGTCCAGAAGTTGGTTTTCCGAATTCTTGCAATGATCATGTGGATCGCCCCTCTCGGTGCTTTCGGTGCGATCGCCGCGGTTGTTGGTCAGACCGGTTTTGCGGCAATTGTTGGTCTGGGCACACTGATGGTCGCGTTTTATGTGACGTGTGTGCTGTTTATTGTTGTTGTGCTTGGCTCACTGCTGTGGTTGGTGAGCAGGGTCAACATTTTTCGTCTCATGGCGTACCTGGGCCGTGAGTACCTTCTCATCGTGTCAACGTCATCAAGTGAGGTCGTTTTACCGCGGCTGATCGCCAAGATGGAGCACGTTGGTGTGTCTAAGCCGGTCGCTGGAATTACCATCCCGACCGGCTATTCGTTCAATCTGGACGGTACGGCCATCTACTTGACCATGGCCTCGCTCTTTATCGCCTCGGCCATGGGGACACCGTTGTCGTTTGGGGAGCAGGTGTCGCTCCTGGTGTTCATGATGATTGCGTCTAAG
>JBQELM010000088.1:997-2337 GCA_052103915.1 Mycetocola sp.
GTGCGGGACTTGCCACCCTGGCCGGAGGCCTGCAGGCCCACCGCCCCGACCTGGTTGACGGTGTTGGTGTGATCGTTGGCATTGACCGGTTCATGTCGGAAGCGAGGGCCCTGACCAACTTCACGGGCAATGCGGTGGCGACCGTTCTGGTGGGGACCTGGACCAAAGAGATTGATCGGGAGCAGCTGACGGCGGTTCTGTCTGGGGCGCGACCGTTTGACGAGGCGTCGTTGAATAGCGACAGCCACTGACCGGGACGGAGCGTGCAGCACCACGCGTGGTCACTCAACACGGCTGGTTGAGCGGGAAAACAACCTTAGGCGGGAAGCTCAAGCTTCTGGCCAACGTAGATCAGGTCGGGGGAGTCGACGCTGTCCTTGTTGACCGCAAACAGTGCAAGCCAGCCCTGATCGATCTTCTTGTCCTCGGCGATCTTGGCGAGGGTGTCGCCCGACTTCACCTCGTAGAACTTGCCGGATCCTTCAACATCGGGCAGGTCGTACTGGACGGTTTCAGCAACCGGCGCAGCAGCGGTGGTCTCCTGGCTGCTCTGCTCAACGGGGGCCTGCTGGCTGCTCTGCTGAACAGGGGCAGACTGGGTGCTCTGCTGGGTGGACGTGCTGCTTGAGCTGGTCGACGTCGGGTTCGCCGAACCGGAGGCTCCGACCTGAGCGGAGCAGGTGGGCCAGGCGCCCCAGCCCTGGCTGGCCAGGACGTTCTCAGCAACGCGGATCTGCTCCGACTTTGACGCGTCAGCAGCGTTGCCGCTTCCGCCGTTGGCTGCCCAGGTTGACGGGGAGAACTGCAGGCCACCGGAGTAGCCGTTTCCGGTGTTGATTGCCCAGTTTCCGCCGGACTCGCACTGCGCGAGGGCGTCCCAGGTGCTCTCGTCCGCTGCGTTTGCCGGGGCAACCGTGATGGCGGTTGCGGCAACGGCCAGACCGGCGGCAGCCAGGCCCAGACGGGCGGTGCGGCCGAAACGAGCGGTACGGGGGGTGGTAGAGGTGTTTGACAAAATGCACTCCGTCGCCCTGCCACCGCTCGGACCGTCCCCGGTCGTTGTCACGTCACCGCCCGGCTGTTGCAAATCGGGATTAGAACGCAGACTCCCCGGGGCGGTGGGTGGCAGGGGGTGTCTGCGCGTACACGAGTGGCAACACTACGCATATTGAGTTTGTTGTCAAACCGTTACCGACTCTGGCGGGACCTTTCTTGCGGGTCATCGTCGCTGCGGTGTATCAGCGCCAGGGGTGCTTGTGGCCTGTGGTTTCGGGGAAGTCGGGGCAATTGTGGTCGCGGGGCCGGCGGCAAAATGCCGCTCAGGATATTCGCGGATAAAA
>JBQELM010000088.1:2347-7294 GCA_052103915.1 Mycetocola sp.
CCAGTACACCCGCGGAAAACACACCGAGGGGGGGTGCAGAACATGGCCACTGCACCCCCACTCAGTGCTTCGCTCGGACGCCCCTAGATGACACCCTGGGCGAGCATTGCGTCCGCAACCCGGACAAAACCGGCTGCGTTTGCACCGAGGACGTAGTCGCCCGGTGCGCCGTAACGCTCAGCTGCCTCAAACGAGGAGCGGTGGATGTCGGCCATGATGTCGGCCAGCTTCTGCTCGCTCTCCGCGAAGCTCCAGCGCTGACGTGACGCGTTCTGGCTCATTTCAAGAGCGCTTGTGGCGACGCCACCCGCGTTGGCAGCCTTGCCCGGTCCGAAGAGCACGCCGGCGCCCTGGAAGACCTCGACGGCCTCGGGGGTGCAGGGCATGTTGGCGCCCTCGGCGACGGCGATGGCACCGTTGCCGACCAGTGTGCGGGCTGCATCACCATTGAGCTCGTTCTGCGTGGCGCAGGGGAGCACGATGTCACCGGCAACGTCCCAGACGCTTCCGCCCGCGACGTAGTGTGCGCTGGGGCGGCGGGCGGCGTACTCGGAGATGCGAGCGCGCTCAACCTCCTTGATCTGCTTCAGCAGCTCAAGGTCGATTCCGGCCTCGTCAACGATGTAGCCGCTGGAGTCTGAGGCGGTGATCGCCGTTGCACCCAGCTGGGTTGCCTTCTGGATGGCGTAGATGGCGACGTTTCCTGAACCGGACACGATGACCTTGCGGCCAGAGATGTCGGTACCGATGGTGTTCAGCATCTCCTGGGCAAAGTAGACGGCGCCGTAACCGGTGGCCTCGGTGCGGACCTGCGCGCCGCCCCAGCCGATTCCCTTACCGGTCAGAACACCGGACTCGTGGCGGTTGGTCAGGCGGCGGTACTGGCCGAACAGGTAACCGATTTCGCGGCCGCCAACGCCGATGTCACCGGCGGGAACGTCGGTGTGCTCGCCAATGTGACGGTGCAGCTCGGTCATGAACGACTGGCAGAAACGCATGACCTCTGCGTCTGACTTGCCGTGCGGGTCAAAATCGCTTCCGCCCTTGCCGCCACCGATGCCCTGATCGGTGAGAGCGTTCTTGAAGATCTGCTCAAAGCCGAGGAACTTGATGATCGAAGCGTTGACGCTTGAGTGGAACCGGAGTCCGCCCTTGTACGGGCCGAGGGCTGAGTTGAACTCAACGCGGAAGCCACGGTTGACCTGGACGCGGTTGTTGTCGTCGGTCCACGGAACGCGGAACAGGATCTGGCGTTCGGGTTCAACCAGACGCTCAAGGATGCCGGCGTCCACGTACTCGGGGTGTTCGGCGATCACGGGGGAGAGGCTGTCGAGAACCTCGCGCAGGGCCTGGTGGAATTCCGGCTGGCCGGGGTTCCGCGTGACGGCCTGGTTGAACACGGAGTCGATGACGGGGGAGATGGAGCTGGTGGGCAAACGAAGCCCTTTCGTGTGGAGCGTGATGGAGCTGTCCAGGCTCGCTCACGGCCGACACGGTGGTCGTCTGCTGGAGGTGAGCCCGGGGGGAGACTCCGGGTGGAGCCGTTGTGGGGCGAGTTTAGTTTGAACCCGAGACCCCCTTGTCAGCAAGTGGAGCGTCCCGGCGGCGTGCATTATTAGCTTAGGCTGTGCTAACTTCGGGGCTGTTCGGCCCAGGGCGCCGGACGCACACCCCACTACAAGCGCTGCACTGCAGCGCTGTTTGTTGCGCCTTCACGGCTCAGCCGTGGCGCAGGTTAGGAGCATCACAATGAAGCGTCGGGTCACTCTGACCGCTACCGCCATTGCCGTCGCCAGCGCACTCGCGCTGACGGCATGCAGTTCAGGAACCACCGACACCACAACGGACACGGGCTCAGCAGCCGCGGCCTGGCCACGGACCATCACGCACGAGGCCGGTGAACTCACGCTCGACGCCGAACCGCAGCGCATCGTCTCCACCTCCGTCACCGCGACCGGCAGCCTGCTCGCGATTGGCGCCCCCGTCGTTGCCAGTGCCGCAACCACGCCGAGCGACATCACCGACGACAAGGGCTTCTTCTCCCAGTGGGCCGACGTCGCCGATGAACGTGGCGTTGAGGTGCTGTACCCGGAACTGACACTTGACCTTGAATCGGTCATCGCGGCCGACCCCGATCTGATTGTTGTCTCCACTGCTGGAGCCGACAGCACGATCGACCAGATTGATGCGCTCAGCGACATTGCGCCAACGGTTGCCGTTGACTACTCCAACCAGGACTGGCAGGACCTCAGCACCCAGCTCGGTGAGATCACCGGACACGAAGCCGGTGCGGCCGACATGATCGCCGACTTTGACGCCGCAACGGCGACCGCCGCGGAAGACCTGAACCAGCCCGAGGGTGAGGCGACCATCGTGTCGTTCAACGGCGCCGGCCAGGACGCCGGAATTGCCAAGATCGGCGGTTCACACGCAACCCTCCTCGACGCGCTTGGTTTCACCGTTGTTGAGGCGGACGAGTCGCTGGACGTGAGTGAGCAGGCCCGAGGTGACTTCGCCTTTGTCTCCTTTGAGAATCTGCCGGAGGCCGTGACCGGCGACAGCGTTTTCCTGATCTCCTCCACCCAGGAAACGGTCGACGCGTTCCTTGATGAGCCGGTGCTGCAGAACCTGTCCGCTGTTGAGGACAAGCAGGTCTACTCGCTGGGCAGCACGTCCTTCCGCATCGACTACTACTCGGCGCTTGAGATCATCAACCAGCTGAACGAACAGCTCGGCGGGAAGTGACCTCTCGCACCAGCGAGCCACTGGCCCCGGGCCGAGCCGCTGCCACACGGCGGCGGCTTGGCCTGGTGGTTGGCGGTGTTGTTCTTGTTGTCCTCGTGCTCGTGAGCCTTGCGGTGGGATCCCGTGAGATACCGCTCAGTCACGTCATTGACGCTCTGGTTGCTCCGTCCGCCAGCAACGATGACCACCTGGTGGTTCGTGAACTGCGCATTCCCCGAACAATTCTTGCCGTCCTGACCGGTGCGGCATTGGGGGTGGCAGGCACCATCATGCAGGCGCTGACCCGCAACCCACTCGCTGACCCGGGACTCCTGGGGGTGAACGCGGGAGCAGCCGTTGCGGTTGCTGTTGGTATCGGCGTTTTTGGTGTGACCGCGATCACCGGGTACGTCTGGTTCGCTCTTGTCGGCGCCGCCCTCAGTAGCGGGGTGGTCTATGTTCTCGGCCGCGCCCACGACGCGGGGACCAACCCGATCCGGCTTGTCCTCGCCGGTGCGGGGCTGAGCGTTGTTCTTGGCTCCGTCACGGACGTTCTTCTTATCAACGGAACGGAGAGCTCCTTTGACGACTACCGCAACTGGGCGACCGGATCGCTCCAGGGCAGGGGCTACGAGGTCCTGCCGGTCATCGCCATCGCAACGGGCGTTGGTCTGCTCCTCGCCGCGACCATTGCCCGATCGCTTGATCAAGCAGCGCTGGGACTGGAACTGTCCACGGCGCTGGGAATGAACAACCGCCGCACCTGGCTCATCGCCATCATTGCGATTGTCACCCTGGCCGGAACCGCGACGGCCGCTGCCGGTCCCATCGGATTTGTTGGACTCGCGGCCCCCCACATTGCCCGGCTCATCGTGGGACCAGCTCACCGCTGGTTACTGCCGAGCAGCATGCTCATCGCCGCCATCGTGATGCTGGCGGCTGACGTTCTTGGCCGCGTGGTTGTTGCGCCGGGAGAGATTGGTGCAGGAATCATGACCGCCATCATTGGCGCCCCGTTCTTCATCGCCCTTGTCCGTCGACGTCGAGTGGCTCAGCTGTGAGCGCCGTACGTCGCAGAGAAACTGGCACCGGTGCCGATCACGGAGCGGTGGGCGAACAGGCACGCGGTCGCTCCGTAGGTTCGCCCACGGCCGCGCTGCCGCCGGTTCGGCCAAGCGGAACGCTCCTCAGACGCGGGACCGTCTCGGTTCTGATCCGGCAACGAACCGTCCTGATCTGCCTCATCGCACTGGTGGTCACGGCAATCGGCGGGATCGTCATCATGGGCACGGGAACGCTGCCGCTGAGCCCGTCAGAGATCCTCTCAGCGCTGGTCGGCCAGGCAGACGACAGGGTCACATCGGTTGTGGTCAACATCCGCGCGCCACGACTCGTCACGGCCGTCGCCGTTGGCGCGGCGCTGGGAATCAGCGGGTGTGTGTTCCAGTCGATTTCTCGTAACGCGCTGGGCTCACCCGACGTCATCGGTTTCACCACGGGCGCGGCAACCGGTGCGGTTGCGCAGATCGTGCTGGTCAACGCCGGACCCGTGGCCACGGCGCTGTCCGCCGTTGGCGGCGGCCTCCTGACCGCGATCGCCGTGTACCTGCTGTCCATCAAGGGCGGTGTGACCGGCGGTTACCGGCTTGTCCTGATCGGTATCGGCGTCGGGTCGCTCCTGGCCGCAGCAAACACCCTCATCATGGCGCGCGGCAACCTGGAGCTGGCGATCTCGGCTCAGATCTGGTTGACCGGCTCACTGAACGCCAGGAACTGGACCCACGCGCTGCCCGTTCTGTGCGCACTTGTCCTGCTTGTGCCCATCGTTCTGCGTCTGGCCAGGAGCATGGCGATCATGGAGATGGGTGACGACGCCGCGTCCCAGCTGGGTGTGCGGGTGGAGCGGGTCAGGGTCATTCTGATGATCGTGGCTGTTGCGCTCGCCGCCGTTGCGGTCTCCGCTGCCGGTCCCATCGCCTTTGTGGCGTTGGCCGCGCCCCAGCTCGCCGGACGACTGGTTGGCGGATCGGCTCCGCCGGTGATTCCCGCCGCGTTCCTTGGTGCCGTCCTCATGGTTGTGGCCGATGTGTTGTCCCAGCACGCGCCGGTGAGGGCCGCGCTTCCCATCGGTGTGGTGACAGGACTGCTGGGCGGGTTGTACCTGCTGTGGCTTGTCACCAGAAGTAAACAGGTTTAACGAGAGGCTGATTGATGCAGCACAGC
>JBQELM010000089.1:0-7287 GCA_052103915.1 Mycetocola sp.
AGAGGTCGATTTTGCCGAAGACCTGGATCGCGCCAACCTTTTTGTATGACTCACAGTGCCCCTCCCAGGGGACTGTGTCAGGATCAATGGCGATCCTGAGACGTCCCCAGGGAGGGCACTGTGCGATCTGAGACCCCCGGCGATACAACCGCCGCCGCCCAGTCATCAGCATTCCGCGCCATCGACAGGGCGCTTGCTATCCAGCGGCCCCTTGTCATTGCGCATGTCCGACGGCTCCGACGCACCTACCCCGGCGCGACAGCAGAACAACTTGGCCGGGTGCTTGAACGGCACTTTCTCACGTCCGTCACCGGAAGCGGTGCCGCCGTTGGAGCGGTCGCCATGGTTCCAGGAATTGGCACGGGAGTTGCACTCGCCGTATCAACAACCGAGGCGGTTGTGTTCGCTGAAGCCGCTACCCTCTTTGCGCAGTCCATGGCTGAGCTTCACGGAATCTCCGTCTCAGATCCAGACCGTGCCCGAGCACTCGTTCTTGGTCTTGCCCTGGGGCCGGCCATGGATCAGGTTGTCCGCACCGTAACGGGCACACAAACGCAGAAGACCGACGGCGCTGAGCAGGGACAACGTGTGTCCTCGACCGCGGGCTGGGCGAAGGCCGTTCTCACCGGGCTACCGCAAGCAACAATCGGTCCCCTCACTGATCAGCTAAGAAGCCGGGTTCTGCCACGCCTCGTCGCAAGTCAGGGTGGGGGCATCATTGCCAGGGCCATTCCCTTTGGAGTTGGCGCGGTGATGGGTGGGACGGGAAACCTTGTCCTCGGGCGCCGACTCATCGCCTCGGCGCGGGACGCATTCGGGCCACCACCCCGTGTTGTCCCCCTGGCCCTTGAACCGGTACCGCAGGACACCAATGCGTCACCACGACGGGGAGGATTGCGCGCACTCCCCCGCGTTCTGAAGAGGACACCACGCGCCGCGCACAACGGCACCGACCACGAACAATGATGGAGCGGGCGTTGATCATTCGATCACGCACCACTGACAGTCCGCACACTCTCCCCGCCTAGCACGGCACGCAGGAATGCACACTGCACGGTCGCCGACACTGCGCTCATGCGCGGAGGCCGCAGCTCTCGCGCTAAATAAGTGGTGGACGACCGGCCCGAGCCATCCGGAACACGGTGCGCCACTGCAGAGGACGCCGCCCACCTGGGGACGTCCGCCACCCCTCAAGCCACCCCGCGAACCACGGTTTAAGTACCGCGGGGGTCCGCCACCAGCGCAGGAGCTGAATCGCGGTCCAACTGCCCACATAAACCGGGATCAGCACACGAGGCAGGTTTCGTTTGGCCAACCACACCCGGTTCCTCGCGTTCATCCGGTAGTAGCTTGAATGCCGCGTGGGATGAACGATCGGGTGGTGCGCGTTGAGGTCGCCGTCGTACCAGGCGATGTGCCCGCTGTCCCAGACCCTCCAGGCCAATTCGATTCCCTCATGGGCGTAAAAGAACGGCTCAGCCCACCCCGTTGTCTGGTCAAAAACCCGCCGAGGCAAAAACACCGCAGCCTCCAGGCAGGACATCACAGGCCCTGAGTCCCTGGGGTCACCCTTTCTGATCCGCGGAACCCACCGCGACGGCGGCGTTTCACCGCTGGCAGCGCTGAGTCTTGGCTGAATCAGGCCGATCTGGGGGTCACGTCTGACTCGCTCAACGCAGTCGATCAGGAAACGATCGGAGGGCAGTTCGGCGTCGTCGTCGAGGAAGAAGATGAATTCCCCCTCCACTGCGTCCGCCCCACGGTTACGTCCAGCAGGAATCCCCACATTTGTGGGCAGTCCAACGGCAATGACGCCATCGGGGATCCCCGTCGGCTGCCACCCGTTGCCCACAACCGCAATCTGAGTCTGCACGTCACGCTGACGTTGAACACTCGCAAGAGCCCTGGTCAGTTCAACGGGTCGTGTCCCCTGAGTGAGCACCACCACCCCAATGCGAGGCGCGGCAACGCGGGAAGCACGGTCATCGGCGGCGGTGCTCGTGTCAGGATCCGATGACGCTCTCCCTGCGCCCTCGTCTACGCCCGGCCCGGGACGGGACAACTCAGGCACGAAGCCTGCTTGACGAGACAATCGCTGTGAAGTGCCCCACAAGAGTCACCACGGACAACCCGAGCAGAACAACAACCGTGCCCCGTGCCGCCTCAGTTTCACCAACAAAAAGACCAATCACAGCGCCAACCACAACAACCATCGTCAACTCAACCGAGTGGAATAGCCGCTGGAACGGGAAAAACTTCACCACGCGCCGCGCAATCGCCAGCACGCCGCCGCGCGGCGCAGACTCGCTCTCGGTGTAGGTCAGCTTGGGCGCACCATAGTTCGCTCGGGCCACCCGCACCATGTCGTTGAGCGCCTTGTTCAGCACGATCACCAGCGCAAGCAGGGCACCGAGGGTCGTCCAGAGGTAATCGTCCGGCGTCTCGAACGGATACGCGGCTGCCCGGATACCAATGGCAAGAGCAATCAATGCTTCAGTGCTGTAGTGGCCAACCGCGTCAAGGAAGGCACCCGCTGGCGACGACGTCCGACGCCACCGCGCCACCTCGCCGTCGCAGCAGTCAATCAGCATCTGGAACTGGCCAAACACCAGCGCAAGCAAGGCGCCCCAGATCCCGGGGACAAGAAGCGCGGCCGCGGTCAACCATCCGGTGAGGATCATCAGAACGGTGACCCCATTGGCGCTGATCTGAGTGCGGAGAAGGAGCCAGCTCACGTACGGAGACAGGTCACGAAGATACAGCGAGGCCGTCCAGTGTTCCGCGTTTCGTCGACTGCGAACCTCCGGCGGCTGCGTCACAGCACGCTGCTCCGCGATGCTCCGCGGAGGGCGGAGAGGGTCGTGTGTGGTTTCACTCACTGGTGCTGCTGTTCCCTCCCATTACGAAGCACGGAGATACCCCGTGCCAGTGAAGCGTATCCCAGAAGGAAACCAATACCCCAACAGACGTGAATCGTCGGAAGAACAATGATCAGCCACAGGCGCTCGGCCACACCTCTGGCATTCGGAACGAACGCCGCAGCGCACAGCACAAAGGCCAGGTAAACGCCAGGCACAATCCATGCGAGGTGCAGAACGAGGGGGGCGCCCTCGCCAAGAGCCGCCCCAATCAGACCAAGAACGCTGCCAACAACGACGGCAAGAACCATCAGCGGCGGAACGAAGTAACGCAGCCCACGCCGGCTGGGGAACGCCCGGCTCAGTTCCCCGCGCCACAGGCCCGTTGAGAAGAACTGGCGCGCAAGACGGGACAGACTGGGACGCGGACGATACGTGACGCGCAATCGCGGCGTAAACCACACCACTTCGCCCGCATCGCGGAGGCGTTTATTCAGCTCCCAGTCCTGGCCCCGTTTGATTCGCTCGTCAAACATTCCGACCGCGACCAGAGGTTCACGACGAAAAACTCCAAGGTAAACAGTGTCTGCTGGCCCCTCTTTACCGCCAACATGGTGCGGGGTGCCGCCCAAACCAACCCTGCTGCCATACGCGGTTGCCACCGCGCGTTCAAAGCTGGTTGTTCCCCTGGCGTCCATGATTCCGCCGACGTTCGCCGCTCCGCTGCGAAGAATCGTTTCCACCGCAATTCGGGTGTAGTCGGGGGGAAGAACAGAGTGCGCATCAACACGCACAACAATGGGGTAAACGGTGGCGCCAATGGCAATGTTCAGCCCGGCTGGCGTTGACCCAACGGGGTTGCTGATCACGGTGATACGCGAATCACGCTCAGCCAGGGTCTGAACAAGCTCCGTTGTTCCATCAATACTCGGGCCAACCGCGATGGCCACATCGATGGGGCCCTCAAAATCCTGAGTCAGGAGGCTCTCGATGGCCGCCTCAACGTGGGTGACGTCATTCAACACCGGCATGACATAGGAGACACCGATGGGATCTCCCCCACCAGCCAAACTGTGCTGTTCTGTCATTGCTCCCGCTCGTTGTAATCCCTCCGAAATGCTACCAGTGCAACTCCGACCATCACCCGGGACACAGCGACGGTGGGGCAGGACGTATTCGTCCCGCCCCACCGCACATCGTGAGAGCTCTCGCTGTCTTCTCTACAGGTTGAGCGTGCCGAGTGTCGCCTCGGCCGTGTGCTCCTCGCCGTTTCGGACGTAGCTGATCTCGGCCGTCGCGCCCGCGGCCAGTGCCCGAACCTGAGCTGTCAGGTCCGTCGCGTTGCTAATCGGGTGCCCGTTGAACGATGTGATGATGTCACCGCTCTTCAGCCCGGCCTTCTCTGCTGCCCCTCCGGACGTCAAATCCCCCAGGACGGCGCCGACGGTAGTGCTGGTCGCGAGGTTGGCGGCATTGTCGACGGTGGCACCCAGCAGGGCGTGAGTGGCACTCCCCGATGCGATGATTTCGTCGGCGATACGCTTGGCGACGTTGGACTGAATGGCAAAACCAACGCCGATGCTTCCGCTACTGGAATCAGACGAGGACGATCCGGCGCTTGCGATGGCGACGTTCACGCCAATCAGCTGTCCGTCACTGTTTACCAGCGCACCACCGGAGTTGCCCGGGTTGATTGCGGCGTCCGTCTGCACAACAGCGAGAGAGATTGTTGTGCTCGCTGACTGGGTCTGCTGTTCCTGGCCAGGAAGATTAAAGCCCCAGCCCTCAAACGGGCTTCCTTCCGTTCCGGAGCCGGAGTCGGAATCCTGCGCATCAGCGGAGTCGGGCACAGCTGAGGAGGCGACAGTGATCGACCGGTTCAAGGCGCTCACGATTCCGTCCGTAACGGTGCCTGCGAGGCCGAGCGGTGCTCCGATCGCTACCGCTGTATCACCAACGTTGAGCTTGTCTGAGTCGGCAAACTCCATGGGCTTGAGGCCTGTTGCGCCCTCAAGCTTGACCACGGCCAGGTCGTAAACCGGGTCGGTTCCCACGATGCTTGCGTTGTAAATCTTGCCGTCAGAGGCCGTCACACGAATCGTCGGGTCGGACAGTTGACCGTCAAGAGTCACAACGTGGTTGTTCGTCAGGACGTAGCCATCCTCACTCAAAACAACTCCTGAGCCGCTGCCGCTTCCGCTTGAGCCGTTTGCGCTTCCGCCCTGGACAGAAAGTGTGACGACGGATGGTGAGGCGACGGCCGCAATTGCCGTGGCCCTGGTGACGTTGTCGCTGTCGTTCACGGTGAGGTTCTGGGTCTGAACCGTTGAGGACGACCCGGACGATGATGACGAGGTGTTAGCCACAAGCGCGCTCACCCCGGCCCCAGCACCGCCGCCAACAAGAGCGCCAATGGCCAATCCTGCGAGCAGCAGACCGGCTCGCCCACCCGTGCGCTTTGTGGCGGTGGCCCTCGGCTGACCCGACTGGTACGGCGAAGGCGTTGCGGCTGAGTACACGCTGTCCGAGGCCGCGCCGGCCGGGGTGCTGTACGGGGCGCCCTGAGCGCCGAAGCTTTCGCCGGCGGCGGCCGGAGCCGCGGCTGCGTGCTGAGCCTGGTGAGCGTGCGCCTGAGCGGGGACAACCGGAGGAACGGGAGCGACCGGTGCAACCGGCTCAGCGGCGGCAGGCGATGCTGGGGATGCAGTGTTTGTCGTCTGCTCGACTGCTGCGGGCTGCTCCGTCGCCGCGGCGACGTCAGTGATCCGGTCGGTCTGGGCATCTGACGCGGGGTATGACTGGGTGGGCTGTGGGCTTCCGGCAGCAGCACCGGTCGACTCGGCTTCCCGAGCGGGGATGTTCTGCTCCGTTGACGCCTCTGCCGGCGTGTTCTGCGCCTCAGGCTCTGTTCCCTCGGGCTGCTGCGGTGTGGTGGTCATCTGTTGCTCCTTCCAAGCAGTCATAACTCTGCTGGGCGTTCCTGGAGGTTCCCCTGCCGAAATCTATGTCACAGCTATGTCTTGTTCTCCATTGTGACGCAGACCCCGGACAGCAGGCCATCCGGTTTCCCGTTGTGTCACGCGCAGACCAACAGGACACCCCGACGTTCACTGCGCGATAGGTTGGATTTACCCCACTCACGACCAAGGAATGCACACACAATGGAACTCACCGGAGCATGGAGACGAACCGCTGAGGGAGCCGGTCTTGCCCCTGAAGGCTCAGGGTACGCCGCCTCGGTTTTTGCGCGAATGTCTGCGCTGGCCGTCGAGACGGGAGCGATCAACCTTGGTCAGGGCTTCCCAGATGAAGACGGTCCGGCAGAGGTGCTTGCCGAGGCTCAGCGCGCCATCGGTCGTGGTGACAACCAGTACCCGCCCGGCCGAGGCACCGCCCAGCTCAGAGAAGCAATCGCCCGGCACCAGCAGCGCTTCTACGGACTCAGCGTTGATCCCGACAGCGAAGTTCTCGTGACGGCCGGGGCCACCGAGGCACTTGCGGCCACGCTTCTTGCGCTTGTTGAACCGGGCGACGAGGTCGTCACGTGGGAACCCTGTTACGACGCCTATGGTGCGCTGATCAGTCTGGCTGGCGGAACGCAGGTCGCGGTTCCGCTGAGCGGCGACGGATTTGAGCTCGACCTTGACCGGCTGAGGGAGGCCGTCAGCGACAAGACCCGGGTCATCATCGTCAATGATCCGCACAACCCAACCGGCATGGTGCTCACGGAGGAGGCCAGGCTCGAGATCGTGCGTCTCGCCCACCGGCACGACGTCATCCTGCTGACAGACGAGGTCTACGAACACCTCGTCTTTGACGGCGCAACGCACCGAGGGATTGCCCAGGTTCCTGGCGCGTGGGAGCGAACCATCACGGTCTCATCCGGCGGAAAGACCTTCAACACAACGGGCTGGAAAATTGGCTGGGCTCTGGGCCCCGCCGCCCTCATCACCGCCATCCTGACGGTCAAACAGTTCCTGACCTATGTCAATGGTTCCCCCTTCCAACCGGCCATCGCTCGGGGGCTTGAATTGGGCGACGATTTTTACGACGGTGCGGCTGCCTCGCTCCAAGCGAAGAGGGACCTGCTCGTTTCTGGACTGCGCGAGATTGGATTCAGGGTGACGCGCCCGCAAGCGGGCTACTTTGCGATCGCGGACGCAACCAACCTTGGCTACACCGATGCGGAGCAGCTCTGCGCTGTTCTCCCCCAGCTCACCGGTGTTGTCGCGATCCCCGTCACCGCTTTTGTTCAACCAGCACATCGCGAACAGTATGGAAGCCTGCTCCGCTTTGCGTTCTGTAAACGCGCCGAGGTTCTGTCCGCAGCCCTTGACGGGCTGTCGCGTCTGCCTCACCGCTGACCAGACACCACGATCAGCGATCAGCGATCAGCGATCAGCGATCAGCGATCAGCGATCAGCGATCA
>JBQELM010000090.1:0-5616 GCA_052103915.1 Mycetocola sp.
CCGGGCAAGGTTGTCGAGCACCGTCGAGCGCAGCGGCTGGCGCAGCCACTCGTCCAGCGTCAGCTCCTTACTCATGGCGCGGTAACGGTCCTCGATCACGCGCACGTCGTGCACAAAACTCTCGCCCCGAACCATCATCGAAATCTCCTGGTTCAGACCAAAGGAGCGCATATCCATGTTGCTTGAACCGATGACGGCAACATCATCGTCGATGGAGAAGAACTTGGAGTGCAGAATGTACGGCGCCGGGTAGAGGTAGATGCGCACCCCGGCGCGGAGCAGCTGCTCGTAGTAGGAACGCTGGGCGTGCCAGACCCCGGCCTGGTCGCCGATCTCCGACACAAAGAGGTCAACCTCAACGCCGCGCTGCACGGCGGAGGTGACGGCGTACAGCAGCGACTCGTCCGGCACAAAGTAGGGGCTCGTGATGACGATGCGACGCTGAGCTGCGTAGAGCAGAGTGAGGAACAGGCGCAGGTTGTTCTCGGCGTCATAACCCGGACCGCTCGGCACCATCTGGCAGTCCAGCTCTCCCCTGCTGGGCGTGCTGGCCTCGATGCCGAGCTCGTCGGCGAGGATCTGGCCGGTCTCCGCGTACCAGTCGGCGAGGAACACCGCGTTGAGGGCACCAACCGCCGGCCCCTCGATGACAGCGACCAGCTCCTCCCACTTCAGGCCGCGCTTGATGTTGGCCTTCTTGTTGTACGAGCGGTCAACCACGTTCTGCGAACCCATAAACGCGATCCGGCCGTCAACAACCAGGATCTTGCGGTGGTTGCGCAGGTCGGGTCGCTGGAACTTACCCTGCAACGGCTGCAGCGGAAGCATGAGCTTCCAGTCAGCACCCATCTGCGTGAGCCGGTCGCGGGTGTGCCGGTAGTTGGCCCTGGTCAGGTTGGCCCAGTGGTCAAGCAGCACGTGCACGGCCACACCCCGCTGGCAGGCCCGCTCCAGCGCGTCAAAGAACGGCGCGGTCGTCTGGTCGCACTGCAGGATGTAAAACTCAACGTGCACAAAGTCGACGGCCAGGTCAATCTGGGCGGCCATCTGCTCAATCGAGCCGTTGTAGTCGGAGATCAGCCGGACGCCGTTGCCCTCCTGGAGCGGCATGGCCGACAGGGTGCGGTTCAACCGCACGGCCGACTGGAACCACTCGGGGGCGCGTGAGCCCTCAGACTCGTTCGCCAGCTCGCGGGTGGTCTCGCGAATGTAGTCGTCGATGTCTTCCTGCATGCGGCGACGCTTGCGCGGCAGCTTGGGGTTACCGATCAGCAGGAACGCAAAAATCCCCACAAAGGGGATGAGGAAGATGGCCAGCAGCCAGGCCATCCCCGCCGTCGGCTTGCGGTTGCGCGGAACAACAATGATGGCGAGAACCCGGATGGTGAGGTCGATGAGCAGGACAACAACACCGAGCCACCCGCCAATGTTGAGGAACATGTGAGCCGTTTCGCCGAGATCGAATAGTCAGGCCAGGCTATCGAAGACCGGAGGCGCTGTCCCGGAATTCCGCGCGCGCGTCACGCCAGGGGTGCCTCAGCAGAACAGCTCACGCGCGCCGAAACAGCGCACCTCACCCTACGGGCGGGGTGCGGCGTCGGTGCGGGTGGCGTCCTCGATCTCCTGCTCGCGCATCATCTCGTCGTACGCCTCGCGCTCCTTGGAGTCGGAGCGGATGATCACACGCATGATGTACCAGAAGAGCAGGCCGACCAGCACGGTGGGCGCGAGCGACCAGAGCGCCTGCTGCCAGAATTCGTCCATAGGTCCAGGGTACCCGCGCTACTTGACCAGTGGGAACAGGATCGTCTCCCTGACGCCCAGCCCGGTCAGGGCCATCATCAGGCGGTCAACGCCCATGCCCATGCCACCCGACGGCGGCATACCGTGCTCAAGGGCACGAAGGAACTCCTCGTCGACCCGCATCGCCTCGTCGTCACCGGCGGAAGCCAAACGTGCCTGCTCCACAAAACGCTCACGCTGAATCACAGGGTCAACCAGCTCGGAGTACGCGGTCGCCAGCTCAAACCCACGGACGTAGAGGTCCCACTTCTCGACCACGCCATCGATGGTGCGGTGCTCGCGAGTGAGTGGTGAGGTGTCAACGGGGAAGTCCATGACAAAGGTCGGCCGCGTCAGGGAGTCGATGACAAAGTGCTCCCACAGTTCCTCAACAAACTTGCCGTGGGTGGGGTGCTTCACCGCGATACCCTCGGCCTCGGCCAGCACAGCAAGCTCGTCCGCACCGGTCTGCGGGGTGATGACCGCGGGAGCGGGACGACCGGCCGCCGACTCGCGTGCGGCGAGGGCCTCGTTCAGCGAGTCGTACATGCTGATCCGGTCCCACTCACCACCAAAGTCGTATTCGGTGCCGTCGGCCAGGGTGACCACGTGCGAACCGGCAACGGCGAGGGCGGCGTTCTGGATCAGCTCCTGCGTCAGCTCGGCCATCTGAATGTAGTCCCCGTAGGCCTGGTACGCCTCAACCATGGCGAACTCGGGGCTGTGCGTGGAGTCTGCGCCCTCGTTGCGGAAGTTGCGGTTGATCTCAAACACGCGGTCGATGCCGCCCACGACCGCGCGCTTCAGGTACAGCTCCGGCGCGATGCGCAGGTAGAGCTCGGTATCAAAGGCGTTGGAGTGCGTGACAAAGGGGCGAGCGGCCGCGCCACCGTGCTGCACCTGCAGCATCGGGGTCTCAACCTCAAGGTAGTCATGGCCGGTGAAGGTGTCTCGCAGGCTGGCCATCATGCGGGAGCGGGCCTGAACGGTCTGCCTGGCCTGGTCACGAACGATCAGGTCAAGGTAGCGCTGGCGGACCCGGCTCTCCTCGCTGAGTTCATTGTGCAGGGTGGGCAGCGGCAGGAGCGACTTGGAAGCAATCTGCCACTCGGACACCATGATGGACAGCTCGCCGCGACGGCTGGAGATGACCTCACCGGAGACAAACACGTGGTCACCCAGGTCAACCAGGTCCTTCCACTGCGCCAGGGAGTCCTCACCAACGGCGGCCAGCGACACCATCGCCTGGATGCGTGAACCGTCACCCGACTGAAGCGCGGCAAAGCACAGCTTGCCCGTGTTCCGCAGGAACACCACACGACCGGCAATGCCAACCGTCACGCCGGTCTCCGCACCGGCCTCCAGGCCGTCAAACTCCGCGCGAACCGCGGGAATGGTGTGCGTGACGGGAACAGCAACCGGGTACGCGCCACCGGCGGCGTCGGCTGCCTGGGCGATCAGGCGTTCACGCTTGGAGAGGCGGACGGCCTTCTGCTCGCTGATGTCGTCGTCGTAGGGGGTGTCGCTCATGGTCGGCTGCGGCTCCTTGCTTGCTGAGTTTTCAAGTCTACCGACCGGGATGGACGGCTCACGCCACGGGAGGAATTCGGCGGAGAGCATTGTCAACGCTTGAGTGCACAAGCGACGACAGGAACGGGCCAGGATCGGTGACCCCGATGCCCCCGAGCAGACCGCTCGCCTGCGCAACAATGGACCGCGAGAACTCCGTCGCCGTTGAGATGGCCTCCGCGTACGCGGGCCGGTCGGTCTCGGCAATCACCACCGGCTCGGCCCCCATCTCCACGGCCAGCGCCTGGGCAATCGGCAGCACAGGCGCCGGAGCGGTGACCGCCGCATAGCTGCCCGTCAGGCGCGACAGGTCGAGGGTCGTGCCGGTGAACTCCATCGCCGGGTGGATGGCCAGCGGGATCGCACCCACAGCCATCGCGGGCTGGAGGACGCCGGTCCCGTGTGCGGGCGAGGTGTGCACCACCAGCTGCCCCGGCACCCAGACCCCCGCGGTCGCAAGCCCGGACACCAGCTCGGCGATCTGGTCGCCGGGAATGGCAAGCAGCACAAGCTCACTCCGCCGAATGACCTCGGGGATATCAAGGACGGGCACGTCGGGAAGCAGCGTCGCCGCACGTTCCTTTCCGTCATCGGACACGGTGCTGATCCCCGTGATGGCGTGTCCAACACCGGCAAGGGCTAGGGCAAGGACGGGACCAACGTTACCCGCGCCGATGACACCAACGCCCAGGCGTCCTGCCGCGCTCATCGTGCCCCGCGCCCCTCGGCATCCCAGCGTTCGCCACCGTCGCTGTGCATCTGCTCAACGGTCCGGCCGATCACCCGGAGGAACAGCTGCTCGCAGGTACGAACATCAACCTGCGTGACCGTGGCAACAATCGGGCCGGGAACCGTGTGCAGAGTCGCGGTCGCCAGGCTGAACCAGCGGTCGATCGGGCCCTGCGTCACCTCAAGCGACTGCACACGCACCAGCGGAACAACAACAAGTCGTCGCCAGATCACGCCGCGGCGAACCACGACGGCGCCGTCCGCGATGGCCACCCCGGTGCGCTTCCACGCGAACGGGGACAGCCAGACCGCACGACGCGGGCTGATCTGGAGCCCCTGCGCCGCCGGGTCGCTCATGACCCCGGGAAGCACACTCGCCACGGCACGGCCGTGCCCGTCACGGAGAAGCAGACGAAGGACAGCATCCACGTCCTCCAGACGACCAACGGGAAGGACGTTGCTTGTGGCCTTCATCTGGTCCTCAAGGCTGACACCGGCCTTGGTGATCCGAACCGTCCACCAGCCAAACGGCCGCCAGAGCAGCGGCTGGATGACCTCAACCGCGTGGATGCGGCCAGGGGCGACCGTTTCAGACACCGTCGAGAGCAGACCGGAGGCCACCCGGATTCCGCTGGGGGTCTGAGCAATCGAGTATTTCAGCGACCGGGTGATGGCGCCCCAGTAGTAGCTACCAAAACCGATGGCGGCGGGGATCAGCGTGAACAGAGCCCAGCCCGCGCCGCGCAGAGTGACGATGGTCAGCACGATGGCAAGCACAATGACGATCACCGTTGTCCAGCTGACAATCGTTGACGCGATAACTCGGCCGGTCGGAACCCGCACCGCGGTGCGCCAGTCGGCGAGGCCGTTGTCCGCTTCGCGGGAGAGCAGGTCATCAACGCGGGAAGACACCACACCGGCGACCCGGGAACCCACACCGTCAGTGCCGGTTGACGTGGCAGTTGCGACCGCCGCCGATCCGTCGAGGCTCCGGCCCGAGGCAAGAGTCAGGATGTCTGCACGCAGCTCATCGGCCTGGGCAGAGCGCAGGTACTCAAGCGAGACTTTGCCGTCCTGGCCCGCAACCGACACATCCAGTTTGGCTGCGCCAAAGAGACGGGCAAGGAACGGCCGGTTGATCTCGACGCCCTGAATACGGTCGATCTTCGCCTGCCGGTGGGTGCGGAAGACAATGCCTCGACGCATCTCAACCGATTCGGCCGTCACCCGGTAGCTGTGCATCCGCCAGGACAGGTAGGAGAACCCGATCGTGAGCAGAATAAAACCAAGGATGGCGAGGGCGGCAATCCCCAGCAGCCCCTCGTCAAGAATGTAATCAACGGGATCACCGGAGTACTGACCGCGACCGGGGCCACCCACAAAAAGCTCGATCAGGCGTTCGCGGAGATTGGCGATCGCAAAACCGACGATGGCCAGGAACACGATCCCCCCACGCAGAAACGGGGTGGCCGGGTGGAGGCGGTGTCACTCACCGTCGGCCAGGGTGCCGCTTCCGCCAGCGGGAGCCGCGGGAGT
>JBQELM010000090.1:5626-7257 GCA_052103915.1 Mycetocola sp.
GACCGGCCGTCGCATCCGGGGTCTGAGAACCCGTCGCAGCGGCCGGAGCTCCAGCACCCGACGTGGTGTCCGGCGCCGATGCTCCCTCGGGACGCGGTGACGGGGTGTTGTGATCCGTCACAGTCCGCTCCGGCGCGACTCGGCGACAGCGACCAGGTGGTCGCGAAGCTCAACGGCCTGCTGCTCGGGCAGACCGGGCACGGTGATGTTGCTCGCCGACGATGCGGTCACAAACTTCAGCTCGGACAGTCCAAGCATCCGAGCAATGGGGCCGCGGTTGATGTCGATCAGCTGCATCCGGCCGTAGGGGACCGCCACAATGCGCTGCCACATGATGCCCTTGCGGAACAGCAGATCGTCATCCCTGAGCAGGTAGCGGATGGAGCGCACCCGGCGCGGAGTGATGATGATGTCGATGAGCTGGATCGCGGCAAGTGCCCCACCGATCCAGCCGATCAGGACCGGTGACCAGTCAAAGATCAGCACAACGGCAATGGACGCCCCCACGATGACAAGCAGGCTGATGAAGGCTGTGATGAGTTCCGCCCACATGTACCGCGGCGAGATACCGACCCAGTTCTCGCCGGGGACGCTGAGTCGCCCGCTGCTCTGGGGTGCATCAGCGACCGGTGACGGGCCCTCGCTGAGCGGTTCCGGAGCCCACGCCGCCGTGGGAATGGCGAGCTTGCCCTCCGGCTCGACCGGGGTCGGTGCAGACAGCTGACCCGATTCCTCGGCCGGGGCCGGGGCAGACACCTGACCCGATTCCTCGGCCGGGGCCGGGGCAGCGGAGACGGCCTCGCCTGTGGTGGCGGTACCGCCCTCGGGCTGCACGGGGGACTCGGGCAACTCAGACGACGTATCAGGCGTCACGGGGTCAGCCTGCACCGGCGACTCGGGCAACTCAGACGGGGTCTCAGGCGTCGCGGGGTCAGTTTGCGCGGATGGCACCCGCGCTGCCTCTGCTCGGTCCTCCTGCTCGGCGGCCGCAATGACCGCGGCCGTGTCCAGGGCCTGGGTGCTCATCGCCGCGGCACGAAGCCGGGCCTCCCGGCGGGTCAGAGCGGGAGCGGCGGGGCTCTCCTGCGCGGCGTTGTCCGCGGCGGAGGTGAGATCAGCTGGCTTCGGGGACTCCTGAGGGGTCATCGTCGTCATCTTTCGGCAGGGTGCAGAGGAATTCGGCCACCAGTGCGGCGGCAAGCAAAACTATGGAAGCAGCAAGCGCCCCCACAGCAAGCCATACAGAGCCTACCGCTGGCAGCACGGTTCTCATCAGCATGTACGCCAGAACACCTGCACTCAGTCCCGTCAACAGCGCGGCGGCGTGGGCGGAGGCAACGGCAAGGACCGCGACCCGAGCAGCACGCAGCGGCTCAACCCGTCCCCGCGATGCACCGGTCACCGACCGACGGATCGGAATCGCAAAAATGAGCAGGATTGCCGCGACCGTCACAAGCGACAGCGGCAGCGTGATTGGGGGCACAAACATGGCCGCCCCGCTGTGCAACAGCACGGTCTGACCAAAGTAGGCCGCCGCCGCGCCAAGGATTCCCAGGACGGTGAGTACACCAGCTGAGCTTCGTTTCATGACCGCTCCCCCTCCCCCTCTGCCTCTGCCTCTGCCTCTGCCT
>JBQELM010000091.1:0-4049 GCA_052103915.1 Mycetocola sp.
ACAGCTGCTCTGTTTTTTGGTGCCCTCTGGTCGAGGACGCCGGGTGGGCGCTGTGGGGGCGGGTTGCCAGGGACGTCTGTGGGCCTGGCCCTGTCAGGACAGCGCCTCGGCGATGTCGGGCACCAGGCTGTCAACGGCGAACGGGGCGGAGAGCACGGAGTTGTAGGTAATGGCTCCGCGCTGGTCCTGATCGGCGACGATGATGGCGTCGTTTGTGGTCACGTGAAGCCCGGCAAACGGCCCGGTTCCGGCCTCAATGTCGCCGGTTTCATCGTCACCGATTACCACAAGAAGGTCACCGTCTAGCATCGAGGCCCGCTCGGGGGAGACAGTGACAAAAAAGCTGTCGCCGGTATCCTCGTCGAGGATTGACTGCGGGGCAGTGAAACCGAGCGCTGTCAGGAACTGGCCCCGTGCGTCCCCGGGAAGAAATGCCCCGTACTGTGCGCTGAAGGGCAGGACGACTGTGCCGGTTTTGCCCTCAAACTCGGGGTGGGCTGCGGCCGTGTCTGCGAGCAGTTTTTCAGTCTTTTCGGCGAGGGCCGCGTCCTCCTCTGCCTTGCCGAGCGCTGTCGCGATGATCTCCGTCTGTTCGCTGCGCGGGGTGGTGTAGGCGGCGTCCCCGGCAGGGCGCGCGACGGTCGGTGCGATGGCGCTGAGCTGGGTGTAGAGGTTATCGTCAAAGCCCGCGGAGACCCCGAGGATAAGGTCGGGGTCAAGGGCGATGATCTGCTCAAGGTTGGGCTCCGAGTCTGAACCGATGAGGGTAAGTTCGCTGTCTCCAATCAGCTCATCCGTCCACGGGCCAAGACCGGACTTGTAATAGCTGTACCCGGCATTGCCGACCGGAACTACGCCAAGCGCGATAGCGGGATCCGCATCCGTGACACCGAGCGTGACGACGCGGGTCGGCTCAGCCTCAATGGTTGTTGAGCCGAATTCGTGCTCAATGATCACTGGGAAAGCGGCGTCACCCGGCGTCGCCGTGGCGCTGGCATCGTTTTCTGGCGCGGTGGGCGAGCAGGCGGCCAGGCCGAGGATGAGCGTTGCCCCCGTGGTCAGGGTCAGGGCGGTGCGGAAAAACGGCGAGTGGTCACGGCGTTGTCCTTTGCGTGGTTCTGAGGAACGGGTTTGTGCTGGACGGATCGACCGGTCGACCGGACGATCGACTAGCCGGTTGTGGTTGCGAATAACCGGCCGCGGCTCCTACTCGATGACGCCGATGGGCTCGCGCTTTTCGGCCTGGAAACGGTCCTCTGAGCGACCGAGCGCCCAGTATCCGGACAGCGAAAGCCGGCCGCGCTCCACCCCGTGCTCCTTGGTGATGGCCCGGATGGCCTTCATCTGCTCGCGCTCACCGTGGGCAAACACCTGGACGTCGCCGTCCGGCCAGGGAAGTGCGCGGAGCGCGTCGGCAAGCAGGTGGACGGTTCCGGCGGCGGCACCGTCGCGGAACAGCCAGTGCAGGTCGACGCCGTCGGGGTGCTGAAGGCTGATGACCTCGTCTGGCCCGGCCACCTCAATGAACGCGTGGCCACTGGCCTGCGCATCCATGCGCTCCAATGCTGCGGCAACGGCGGGTAGCGCCGACTCGTCACCGAGCAGCAGGTGGGCGTCGGCAGCCGCGTCCGGCGCGTACATGCCGCCGGGGCTTGAGGCCACAAGCGTCTGACCGGGGGTCGCGGCGGCAGCCCAGGGGCCGGCGATGCCCTCGTCGCCATGAACAACAAAATCGATGGCGAGATCACCGGTCGTGGTGTTGAACTCACGCAGGCTGTAGGTGCGGCGAACGGGGAGGTTGTCCGGCCCCTCCTCCTCGCGCAGGGCGACAAGGTCAACGGGCGGGGTGAGGGTGCGGCCGTCAACGGCAAAATGCAGCTTCATGTAGGCGTCGCTGGCGGGAAGGTTGCCGTACACCTCGGCGGGGCCGCCGCTGAAAAATACCCGAACCAGGTGGGGACTGAGCTGTTCTGTGGCCGTCACTGTCAGGAGGTGCTGGCTGCCTCGGCCGCGGGGTGCCGGGGATGGTGTGGCTGCGGAGGTGGTCACTGTTGTCCTTTCGCGTGCGCCCCGGCGCCAACTCGAACGCGGCAAAGGGGGACTGAGGTAAGCCTAACTTCTTTCGTCACCCGCGTGGGGGCCGCGTTATGTGGCGTCGTTTATTTCCGTCGATCGCCCCGGCACGGAATACTTGATGACATGTCAGATATTTATGCAACCCCCGCCCCGATTCCGTTGAATTCGGATGCGCCGATCCGCGGAATCAGTTTTGGTGGCGCTGTTAAGCGCCTTTTCACCAAGTACGCCACTTTCACCGGACGTGCCTCCCAGAGTGAGTACTGGTGGATCTTCCTCTTTAACGCCCTTGTTGGTGTCGCCGTGAGCCTGATCATGACGGCCGGATTTGTTATCGGTACCGTCGGCGCGGCCAGCAGTGGCACCTATGGCTACGCCGAGGCGGTTGGTCCGACCGGATTTGGTCTTGCCCTTGTCATCATTGCCGGAATCCTCGCCGGTATTTACGGCATTGGTGTCATTATTCCCAGCGTCGCGCTCTACGTTCGTCGCCTGCACGACGCTGACCTCAGTGGCCTGCTCGCGCTGCTGCTGCTGATCCCCTACGGAAACAGCATCGTCGCGATCGTTTTCGGATTCCTCCCGGCCAAGCCAGAGGGTTCGCGCTACGACACACGTTACTAATCGGTTCCCTCCTCAGCGTCGGCGTCGGTGGAACATGCCACAGGCCGCCGGCGCACAGGTGGCCGTTGCACCTGGGCCGATAGGGTTCAAGCGATGGGCATTCGCATCACCCCGCCCCACCAGGGTGGACGATTTTGATCAGCACGAAGGGATCAGCAGGAATGACTGACACTAATCCACTCACCCAGGACCACACCCCGGTTTCTGAATCGAACCAGTCTGGTCCTGGCCAGGCGGACCAAGGGCTGTCGTATTGGCGAATCGCCGTCTGGGTTGCCATCGGGGCCATCATTGCATCGGCGCTCGTCTGCGTGATCTGGGTCATCCTGGGTGACAGCGGCAGCGGCATCATTCCGCGTGCATTCCTGACGGTTGTGCTTCTTGCCGGGTTCTCCGGTGTTGCACTTTACGATGCCAGCGCGGCCGGTCGCCGTCGGCAGTGGCTGTCTCTGTTGAGCCTGGCGGGCTGGGTGATCATCCTGGTGCTTGCCATGGTCAAGATCTGGTCCCCGATGCAGTGGTACAGCCCAGATAATGGGGTGCTGCGGTTCTTTGAGCTTGTTGGCATTGTTCTGGTTATTCGGCTTGCCATCCTTTTTGTTCAGCTCTTCACAAAGCTGCTCGTCAACCCGGCCGATCGTTTTGCCCGTATCGATGGATCAATCACGATTGGTCTTGTTGGACTTCTTGCCGTATTGCTTCTTGTCCCGCTGGTCTTCACCGGTTTCATTTACCACGACGTTTACTACCGCCTGGTTGTTGGCATTGCAATTCTGGCCACGGTCGGCACGGTTCTTGTTCCGCTCTTCCGCCTGTTGAACGGTGGCCCCGCCGCCGGTGTCACGGCCGGGACCGTATCTCTGACGGCAGAGGGTTACCCAGCACAGGGGCAGCAGCTTCGTGGCCAGTCGGCGCAGGGCGGTTACGTCAGTGGCACAGATCGGTCGCGCCAGCAGACATCCCACCTGCCCAGCAGTATCCCCACGCAGTACGGATGGCCGCTGTTTGTTGATGGGGTCACCCCCTTGCCGGTATTGGCCAACGGTTCTCCAGACCTGGATGCTTTCCACACCGGACGGCTGAGCGCGGGGGCGCGCATCATGACGACGGCTGAGTGGGACGTGCTGCGTGACAACGCGGCGGCCGCTCAGCGTCCGGCTAGCGGTGCGGTCGCCGGCTCGGCGGCGGAGCCCGCTCCGGTTGAGGGCGGTCAGGCGGACGTGCAGCCTGAGCCCGTGGCTGAGGTGCCCGTAAGCGAGGCGCCCGTAACCGAGTCGCCAGCCGCTGAATCGCCAGCTGCTGAGGCTGCTGGCGGAGAGGCGCCCGATCAGGGCGAAGCGTCAACTCGC
>JBQELM010000091.1:4059-7237 GCA_052103915.1 Mycetocola sp.
GGCACACGCGCCGGATGCAGGCGGTGTGCTTAGCACCTGCTGCTACCCAAAACTGGCTCAAAGAGGTAAACTTGAGTCACATCGACTCAAGTTTAATGACGAGGTGTACCGTCGCGTACGGCTCGTCTTTTCATCACAGTGAAGGAGCATGAATGGCCAACATGAACGGCGCTCCGAACTCCCAAGAGGAGTCACAAAGCGCCCTCGAGCAGTACGGAATCAACCTCACCGACATCGCACGGAGCGGCAAGCTTGACCCCGTCATTGGGCGGGACGCTGAGATTAGGCGCGTGTCCCAGGTGCTGACCCGCCGCACCAAAAACAACCCCGTCCTCATCGGTGAACCGGGCGTTGGTAAAACAGCGGTGGTTGAGGGGCTCGCTCAGCGCATTGTGGCCGGAGACGTCGCGGAATCGCTGAAAGACAAGCAGCTTGTCTCCCTCGACCTGGCCGCCCTCGTGGCGGGTGCCAAGTACCGCGGCGAGTTTGAGGAACGCCTCAAAGCGGTCCTGCAAGAAATCAACGACGCAGATGGTCAAGTGATCACCTTCATCGACGAGCTCCACACGCTGATGGGTGCCGGTGGTGGCGAAGGCTCTGTCGCCGCAGCCAACATGCTGAAGCCCATGCTCGCGCGCGGCGAACTCCGGTTGATCGGGGCAACAACGCTAGACGAGTACCGCGAGTACATCGAAAAGGACGCCGCCATGGAACGGCGCTTCCAGCAGGTATATGTGGGCGAGCCAAGCGTCGAAGACACCATCGCGATTCTTCGTGGGCTCAAGGAGCGGTACGAAGCGCACCACAAGGTGGCAATCTCCGACTCGGCCCTTGTCGCCGCCGCCTCGCTGTCCAATCGCTACATCCCCTCGCGGCAGCTCCCCGACAAGGCCATTGACCTGATTGATGAGGCCGCCAGCCGGTTGCGGATGGAGATCGACTCGGCCCCGGTTGAGATTGATGAGCTGCGTCGTGGTGTTGACCGGCTCAAGCTTGAGGAGCTTGCGCTCAAAAAAGAGAAAGACGACGCCTCCAAGCAGCGCCTGGCCACCCTGCGTGAAACCCTGGCCGAGCGCGAGTCCCGGCTCTCTGTTTTGCAGGAGCGCTGGGAGCGAGAGCGCGCGCAGCTCAACCGTGTGGGTGAGCTCAAGGGGCGGCTTGACCAGATGCGTGGTGAGGCGGAGCGTGCGCAGCGGGAAGGCAATCTTGAGCGTGCCTCTCGACTGCTGTACGGCAAGATCCCCGTGATCCAGCGGGAGCTCATTGAGGCAGAGAACGCAGAAACCGCAGAAGCCACCATGGTTAATGACCAGGTCACCAGCGACGACATCGCCGCCGTCATCGCGGCATGGACGGGGATCCCCGTTGGCCGTCTGCTTCAGGGTGAGACCCAGAAACTGCTCGCCCTTGAATCGGAACTGCATCGTCGGCTGATCGGTCAGGACGCGGCGGTTTCCGCCGTTGCTGACGCGGTGAGGCGCACACGGGCCGGGATCAGTGATCCAGACCGGCCAACCGGGTCGTTCCTCTTCCTCGGCCCAACCGGAGTGGGCAAGACTGAGCTGGCCAAGGCGCTGGCCGACTTCCTGTTTGACGATGAAAAGGCGCTCGTTCGCATCGACATGTCCGAGTACGGAGAAAAGCACTCCGTCTCACGACTGGTTGGTGCCCCTCCCGGGTACATCGGCTACGAGTCGGGCGGACAGCTGACCGAGGCGGTCAGGCGACGCCCGTACTCGGTTGTACTGCTTGACGAGGTCGAGAAGGCGCACCCAGAGGTATTCGATGTTCTGCTTCAGGTACTTGACGACGGGCGTCTGACCGACGGGCAGGGCAGGACCGTTGACTTCCGCAACACGATCCTTGTCCTGACCTCGAATCTCGGTTCGCAGTACCTGGTCGACCAGACGCTGAGCGCCGAGCAAAAAGAGGAGGCCGTTCAGCAGGTTGTCCGCCAGGCGTTTAAGCCCGAGTTCGTGAACCGGCTTGACGACATCGTTGTATTCAGCGCTCTCAGCCAGGATGACCTCGGTCAGATCGTTGAGCTGTACATTGACCGGTTGCAGCGGCGTCTGGCCGAACGGCGCCTGGAGCTTGCGGTCACCCCGGACGCCAGAGCCTGGTTGGCCGAACGAGGCTACGACCCGGTGTACGGCGCGCGGCCGCTGCGTCGACTGATGCAGACAGAGATCGACGACCGGTTGGCGACAGCCCTCCTGGCCGGCCGTATCAGTGACGGCGACACGGTGTGGGTTGACCTGGACGGTAGCGGAAGCGCCCTCACCGTCGGACGAGTTGACCCTGATCGGATAAGCACCGACCCGGGCCGCCGCGGCGGAGCCCAGCCTGGCCGTGACGCAGAGTAAAACGACGCGGCCCGTTCCCGGCGACACCGCGCGACTTCGGTTCCGCGAGCTGAGACCAGACGACCTGGATCAGCTCGCGGAGCTGCTCGGCGACCCGGCCGTGATGGCCTACTACCCCGCGCCCAAAACACGGGAAGAGGCCGCCGAATGGATCAGCCGGGCTCAGGTAGCGATGGACGCCAACGGGCACACACTCTGGGCGCTTGAAACACACGACGGACAGTTTGTGGGCGACTGCGGAATCACCTGGCAGTCCTACAACGGGATACCTGTCAGAGAAGTCGGCTACCACATCACGCCGAGGGTTCAGGGGCAGGGACTGGCCACCGAAGCCGCTGCAGCCTGCGTCAGATTTGCCGCCGAACGGTTCGGCGGCGAGGTCCTGACCGCGATCATTCACCCCGACAACGTCGCCTCCCGTCGTGTTGCAGAAAAGCTCGGCATGACACACATCGCCGATGACCACGCCCATCCCTGGATCGTCCGGACCGTGATGGGGATGACCCTTCCGGCAGTGTGATGTTGGTGCTTCACGCGCGTTGACGTTGCGGTTGGTCATTCCCGTACGTTGGCGTTGACGTTGGCGTTGACGTTGACGTTGACGTTGGCGTTGGTTATTCCCGTGCGTTGACGTTGACGTTGACGTTGTGCGTCTCCGTTTTGTGAGGCGGTCGGTCGGACGTCAGAGCGAGCGCACCCCAACGGCTCGGGCCGCCGTCAGCGGAATCTCCAGGTCGGTAAGGCCGTGACCCTGAGCGGGGCGGTCGTTGGGGTTCTGGCCGACCATGCCTCCGGTGTGATCCGTTGTCAGA
>JBQELM010000092.1:0-7224 GCA_052103915.1 Mycetocola sp.
AGCGCCGAGCTGACCACGGTGCGATTCGGGCTGCCCACCCAGATGGGCGCCAACAACTCGCCCATGGCCGTCGCCGAGGAGCTCGGCTACTTCGCCGAGGAGGGCATCAACCTGGAGATCGTCAACACCACCGACTCCACCTCGATCATTCAGGGTGTTGACTCCGGCTCACTCGAGATCGGTTCAACGCCACCCGAGCCGCTCTGGCAAACCATTGCCGCCGGTGGCGATGTTGAACTGGTGTACAACTACATTCGCCAGCAGACCGGCTCGATTGCTGTGCTTGCCGACAGCGACATCACCGACGTGTCCGATCTGGCGGGCGCACGCATCGGCCAGGCCAGTCTTGGCGTGAGCAACCTCCTGCTCTCCAACGGAATCCTGGCGGAGGCCGGGCTGGAGGAGGACGTTGACTTCAGCAACCTCGCTGTGGGCACAGGCGCCGCGGCCCTCCAGGCACTCGAAACCGACCAGGTGCAGGCGCTGTCGCTCTGGGACACCGAGTACGCCGCGTTCGAAGAGCAGGGCACGGCGCTGCGGTACTTCACGACCCCCGAGGTTGAGTCGCTGTTCTCCACCACCTACTTCACCTCACCCGAGTACGCGGAACAGAACCCTGACGTTGTGGCGGGCTTTGGCCGTGCCATGGCCAAGGCGACGCTGTTCACCACAACCAATCCTGAGGCTGCCCTCCGGATCATGTACGAGGCCTACCCAGACACGGTTCTTGCCGGTGTGGACGAGGACACCCAGCTGGCCACCGACCTGGTTGCGCTCGAGCGCCGGGTGACGCTGCTCACCGCCGGTGACCCGCAGGACAACGCGAGCTGGGGCGAGTACAACGCTGACGCCGTCACCGCCTGGGCCGACTTTGCTGTGAACTCGGGCATCATCGACACCCCCATCAACGCGGCTGAGCACGTGTCGAACAGCTTCGTTGAGCAGTACAACAACTTTGACGCAGCCGAAATCGTCGACGAGGCAACCACCTGGAGTGCAGAATGAGCGAGCTCAGTTACAGCGCGGGGATTCCTGCCATCGATCACCACTCCCATGCCGGGTACATCCGTCCGGGGGAGCGGGTTGAGGGAATCAACTCCTACGAGGACGAAAACGCCAGGGGTCATATCGAGGCTGCTCTGCCCCACGCCGACTATCAGCGGTACATGGCAGCGGTGGAGAACCACCGCGACGCCGAGGTGGCCGAGTATGAGCAACGGTGGGGGATCACGCGGCTCAGAGCAGACAGTCTGAGGTTCCAGAGCACAACGGTTCACGCGCTGGCCCTGCGGCAGGGGGCCGTTGCCCTGCACGGTGAGCACAGCAGAGCTGACCTTGACCGACTGAGCCGAGAGGCAAAAGAGGAGGACGCGGCGGCGCTCTACGACAGAGCTCTCCAGATGTCGGACACCGCGGCCGTGCTGACCGATATCCCCGAGATTGATGCCGAACGCTGGTCCCCGGAGCGTTACCACCCGATCGCCCGCATCGACCCGTACCTGTTCCCCTTTGGTCACCCGGAGTGGACGGGGCGGGGGACGGACGCACCCCGGTTCAGGCGCATCTTTTCCCGTGTGCTTGACCGGCAGCTCGAGCTGTCAGGAATAACGCTGCCCACCACACTGAACGACTACGTGTCCTTTGTCCTCAGCTCACTCGATAGACGACGACAGAGCGGGTTTGTTGGTCTCAAGATCGCCTCAGCGTACGTGAGGACGCTCCACTTTGAGCGCGTCGATCGGGCGACGGCAGAGAACGCGTGGCGCACACTGGCCACAGCCGCCCCGGGGCAGTGTGACCCGGTTGCGCATAAAGCGCTCGCCGATTACCTGGCGTTCCTCATTGCCGAGTGGGCCGTCGAGCAGGACATGCCTGTCCAAATCCACACCGGTTTTGGGCACACGGAGCCTGGCCTGCGGATCAGTACAGCCAGCCCACTGCTGCTGGAGGAGTTCATCGGCGATCCCGCGCTCAACCGGCTGAAGATCATCCTCATTCACGGTGGTTTCCCCTACGGGTCGCAGTTGACGGCGCTGGCGCAGATGAACGGCAACGTGCATCTCGACTTCTCCTGGATGCCGTACCTGCAACACCACACCACGGTCCGGCTTCTGGAGGAGTGGCTTGAGCTGCTACCGGCCAACCGGGTGATGTACGGAACGGACACGGGTTCGCCTGAACTGCACGTGTCATCCACCCGTCGTGCGAGGCAGGCCCTTGACACGGTTCTGGAACGCGGTGTGTCCGAACGGATCTGGAGTGTTCCGCAGGCCAGCTGGCTGGCCGAGCGGGTGCTTGGCGTCAACCTGGCCGAGGTGTACGGACTGACGGGGGTGCTGTCATGACCTCATTTGTTGAACTGGATGGTCTGAACAAGCGCTACCAGACCAAAACGGGTGATGTTCACGCGCTCTCCGACGTCAACCTGTCCATCAGCGAGGGCGAGTTTGTCGCCATTGTTGGCCCGAGCGGCTGCGGAAAAACAACCATGCTCCGTATCCTGGCCGGGCTGGAGGGCTACACCAGTGGTCGTGCCACCATCAACGGGCACGACATCGTGCGGCCGGGGCAGGAAATCGGCATGGTGTTCCAGAAGGCAACGCTGCTGCCGTGGCTGAGCATCGAGGACAACGTGATGCTGCCGCTGTCACTCAAGAGACGGCCAACGGCAGCCGATAGGGAGAGCGTCGCCGCCATGCTGTCGCTGGTGGGGCTGAGCGACTTCGCGGCCAAACGACCGCGTGAGCTCTCCGGCGGCATGCAGCAGCGGGCAGCCATCTGCCGCGCGCTGGTGCACGACCCCACCCTGCTCCTGATGGACGAGCCGTTTGGCGCGCTCGATGCCATGACCCGTGACGCTCTGAACGTTGAGGTCAACCGCATCTGGCGGGAGACGGGCAAAACAGCCGTGCTGATCACCCACTCGATTCCTGAGGCTGTGTTCCTTGCCGAGCGCATCATCGTCATGAGTCCGCGCCCCGGCCGGATCGTTGACGACATCGCCGTGCCGTTTGGCCGGGTGCGCAGCCCGGAGCTGCTGGGTGATCCGGAGTTTGCGGCGCTGAGTGCCCGCGTTCGATCCCACTTTGAAACGAGGGCATGATGTCTACCCATCTCAGCCAGCCGACCACGTCACGCCGGAAGACGCTTGTTGGCTCTCTGGCTGTGCTTGCGGCGCTGCTGCTCGCCTGGCAGTTCCTTCCCCCGCTGCTTGGCTTGCCGAGCTATGTCCTGCCCGTGTTCAGCGACGTGCTTGTGGCGCTGACCGATCCGGCGGCTCTTCCCCGCTACGCCAGCAATCTGGGCGCAACACTGACCGAGGTGGGCCTTGGCCTGATGATCGGTGTGGCGCTTGGACTGGTTCTGGCGTTCCTGCTGGCGCAGTTCCCCAGCCTGTACGCCATCGTGTTCCCCTACATCGTGGCCATCGAGTCCATCCCCAAGGTGGCCGTGGCTCCACTGTTCATCATCTGGTTCGGCTTCGGGCTGCCGTCGAAGGTTGTTGTTGTCATCCTTCTGGTGTTTTTCCCCGTGCTGGTGAACACCCTGCACGGTCTGCGCAGTGTTGATCCCGACCAGATTGACCTGTTCAGAGTCAACGGAGCAACACCGCTGCAAACCCGGCTGAGGCTGATGGTCCCTTCCGCTCTTCCGCACATCTTCAGCGGTCTTGAACTGGCCGTGGCCAACGCCATGATTGGTGCCATCGTCGCGGAGTTTGTGGGGGCGCAGAAGGGGATTGGTGTCCTGATTCTGCAGGCTCAGGGCCGGATGGAAACCCCCGCCGTCTTTGCCCTTCTGATCATCCTGTCTGCCGTTGGCATTC
This sequence comes from Mycetocola sp., assembly GCA_052103915.1. GTDB lineage: Bacteria > Actinomycetota > Actinomycetes > Actinomycetales > Microbacteriaceae > Mycetocola_B. The sequence continues at coordinate 3,827 of JBQELM010000092.1, forward strand.
TGCTGAATCTCGCGGTCAGGGGCGTACGCCGGGTGGTCGTGACCTGGTGATCTGGCGGCCCTGTCACCTGATCGGCTGGTGACTCGCGGGCACGTGTGAGACTCAGCTGGTCGTCAACTCGCCGCCCGCCGCCTCACTCAGGCGGTGGGCGGTGTTGCCGGTGCGGGACGCCACATTGCTGCGGGGGCCGCATCTCCAACGCCCGTGATCGGCGCAAGCTCGATGAACCCGTTCCGGCGGTACAGCGTGCGGTTGCGCGGGGTTGAGGACTCCAGATACACCGGCCCGTTGTTCTGCTCGGCCCGGTCGAGGCCGTGACTCAGCAGGGCGGTGCCCACACCGCGCCCCCGACCGGCGGCGGCGACACCCAGCTCGCCCAGGTACCAGTGCGGAATGCCCGGCCGATACTGCGCGAGAATCGACTGGTAGCGGGCCGCCGTGCCCAGGTGCCGCACACCGATCGCCTTGATCATCATGGCTGTGGGTGTCGGGTCGAGGTTCAGCTGGGCCCGGCCCGTCCGCGGCTTCTCCCACACCGCAGCCCCCAGGATTGTGCCGTCAGAATCCAGAGCCACATCCACCTGGCCGTGTGACCCGGCGGAGCGGATCATGGCCAGGAACAGCAGAGCGATGCGGCGTCTACGGTTGTGCTCGCCCCGGACAAATGAGCCGAGCACCGGGTCGTCGGCAAACGCCTCGGCGAGGACAAGAGCAGCGCGAGCCTGCTGATCGCGTGTGGCTGTCACAACGGTGACGTCGGCGGAGGTGTTCGGGGTGGCCATGCGGTGAGCGTATCCACTGCGGCACGGCCTGCCCAAACCTGCCGCGCGGTGATGCCGGGTTCCCCCGGCGCTTTCCCTACTGCTCCGCAGATTGGGGTGGGGTGCATCGGCTGAGAAGGCCAGAGCGGTCAGGCGAATGTAGGTGGCGACACGGACTCAGCGGCGCGAAGAACCCGTTCACGAGTTCGGCCTGTTTTGTCTGCCCCGCACGTCCCCGCCCCGCACATGACCGCGGGCGCCATCCGAGTGAATCGGATGACGCCCGCGGCGTTGGGGTGAGTGTTACTCGGTCGGCATCAGAACGGAGTCGATCAGGTACACGGTCGCGTTGGCCGTGTGGACTCCACCGCAGATGACGTTGGCGTCGTTGACCTTCAGGTTGTCGCCGGAGCCGGTGACCTCAACGGTTCCGCCCTGGACGGTGGTCTGCTCACCCGCGATGGCGTCGGGGGCGATCTGTCCGGGGACAACGTGGTACGTCAGAACGCTGGTCAGCGTCTCAGCGCCCTCGGGGGTTCCCAGGGTCTCAACCGTCTCGGGGTCGAGCTTGGCGAAGGCCTCGTCAACCGGCGCGAAGACGGTGAACTCGTCGCCGTTGAGCGTGTCAACCAGGTTGACGTCCGGGTTCAGCTCGCCGGACACAGCCGATACGAGGGTGGTCAGGAGGGGGTTGTTTGAGGCGGCAACTGCGACGGGGTCAGCCGACATTCCGACGATGGAACCGGCGCCGTCCGGGACAGCCTCGGCGTAGGCGGCGCAGCCGGGACCCACAAGGTCGGCGGCGGGATCAGCCATGGTGGCTTCGGTTGTGTCGGTGCTTGGGGTGGTCTGCGAGGAGTCCGTGGTTTCCTCGTCCATGCTTGCTGAACCGGATGAACAGGCGGCCAGTCCGAGGCTTGCGGTGGCTGCGATGGCGAGGACGGCAAGCGTGCGACGCTGTGAGGTGCGCATTGTTTTCTCCTTGGTCTGTACCGGATCGATGCTGACCCGGCTCTTCCCGGATCGGTGCCGACCCGGTTGGTGTACATCAAGGGTTCGGAGCCCCGGATCAAACGGATGGGAATTATTTAAAAACTTTTTGTTGTGGGGCCAGCGGGCGCCCGTCATTCGTTTGGCAGTCCTCTTATATGACCCGGATTTTTCTGAATCAATCCAAGGCATGAGCGGTTTTGTTTGTGGATCAGCCAATCTGTTTGGGCCCCCGCACCGAACCCTCTCCAGACACAACGTCCGGGAGGAAAAATGTTAACTTTGGCTTTGATCGGTCTGCTCGGCGGACTGATCACGGGAATCTCACCGTGCATCCTGCCGGTGCTTCCCGTCATCTTCTTCTCCGGCGGAGCGCAGAGCTCCCGGGTTGGTGCCGACGGCACGAACACTCCCACGCCGGTATCGCGGTGGCGTCCCTACCTGGTGATCCTCGGCCTGGTGCTGAGCTTCAGCGTGGCCACCCTGGTTGGATCGCTGATCCTCAACCTGCTTGGGCTGCCGCAGGACGTTCTGCGCTGGGCGGGGATTGTTGTTCTCATCCTGATCGGGATTGGCCTGATTGTGCCGGCGTTCCAGCACATCCTCGAAAAGCCGTTCTCCCGCATCCCGCAGAAAGCCGTGGGCACGGAGCGCAACGGTTTTGCCCTCGGCATGGCGCTCGGTGTTGTGTACGTTCCCTGCGCTGGACCGGTCCTGGCCGCGATCGCCGTGGCCGGGTCAACCGGTCAGATCGGCCCGGAGACGATTGTACTGACGCTCTCCTTTGCCATTGGTGCGGCCATACCGCTCCTGGTGTTCGCCCTGGCCGGACGCCGGGTCGCCGAGCGTGTGTCGGCGTTCCGTCGCCGCCAGCGCGGCATCCGCATCACCGGTGGTGTGCTGATGATCTCGCTCGCGGTTGGCCTGGTCTTCAACCTGCCGCAGCTGCTCCAGCAGCTTGTCCCCGACTACACCGCTGGCCTGCAGAACCAGATCGCCGAATCCGACGAGATCAAAGAAGCCCTCGACCTGGGTGGCCTGGTCACCGACGAGAACCGCGAACTGGATAACTGCACCAACGGTTCAGCCGAGCTGGAGAGTTGCGGAACAGCGCCAAGCATCCGCGGCATCGACACCTGGCTGAACACCGAGGACGGGCAGGGCATTGACCTGGCCGATCAGAAGGGCAACGTTGTCCTCGTCGACTTCTGGGCGTACGCCTGCATCAACTGCCAGCGCTCGCTCCCGCACATCACCGCGTGGGACAAGGCTTACCGTGACGCTGGACTGACCGTGATCGGCGTGCACTCGCCCGAGTACGCGTTTGAGAAGGAGCAGCGCAACGTGGAGTCGGCTGCGAAGGACTTCGGCATCGAGTACCCGGTCGCCATCGACAACCAGCTTGCCACCTGGACCAACTACCGCAACCGCTACTGGCCAGCCCGCTACCTGATCGATGCGGACGGAACCGTTCGCCAGATCATGCTCGGCGAGGGCCGGTACGAGGAGACGGAGAAGCTGATCCGTGACCTGCTGACCGACGCCAACCCGGACGTGGACCTGCCAGCCTCAACAACGGTTGTTGATGAGACGCCAGAGTCCGGCTCAACCACCCAGGAGACGTTCCTTGGCACCACAAAGGAGGTC